>JAJYDH010000682.1 GCA_021777685.1 Planctomycetota bacterium
GAGGTCCAGCCAGTGCCTGGCCCAGCGCTCGCCATAGCCTCGGCCCGCGAGGAGCCGGTCGACGGCCTTCGCGAAGGCGTCGGGCGAGGGGTCGGCGACGAACGCCTCGACGTCCTCGGGCGAGGGCGGGAGGCCGACGAGGTCGAACGAGGCCCGGCGAATCAGGGCCCGGCGATCGGCCGAAGGGTTGGGGGCGATGCCCTTCTCGTCGAGCTTCGCCTTGAGGAACCGGTCGACCGGCGACCGGCCCCAGGGGTGGTCCGAGGCGGCCGGGATGGCGGCGTCGGCCAGCGGCCGGAACGACCAGAACCGGCGGTCGGAGTCGGTGACGACCGCGTGCGGGCCCGGCTTGGAGGGGTCCACGAGCGGGCGGTCGTAAGGGGCGCCGGCGTCGATCCAGTCGGCCAGCTTCTTGATGGACTCGTCGGGGAGTTTCGCCGCCTTGTCGGGCATCCGGGGCTTTTCGAGGTGGGCGACCATCTTGTAGAGGCGGCTGTTCTTCGAGTCGCCTGGGACGACGGCCGGGCCTTCGCCGTTGTCTTCGAGGAGGGCCTCGCGGGTGGTCAGGTCGAATTCGCCCCTGGTCGAGGCGCCCCCGTGGCACTTGAGGCAGTGGTCGACGAGGATCGCGCGGACGTCGGACTTGAAGAGGTCGAGCCCCCGGGCCATCGAGGCGGGATGGTCGGGGGCGACCGGCTTCGATGCCGGTCTGGCGTCGTCGAGGGCGAAGGCCGTGGGGCCCGCGAGGCAGGAAATCGCCAGGGCCAGGCCCGGGGCGATCCGGCGGGCGTTCGATCCGATCCTCGTCATCCGGGGGGTCTCCCAGGGGCATCGTGGCGGGCTGGTCCCACTATACCAGGAAGGTCGCCCGGCGCGTCGAGGGGAGCCGACCGGGCGCCTTGCCCCCTTTCCGGCCCGATTTGACACGGTCGAAAAGCATGACCTAGTTTTGCGTTGTCTGCTGGACTCCGGCCGTCGACCGCCGGGCTTTCCCCGACGGAGGGGACGCCGGATTCGGGTCGGGCGGGTCCAACGAACCGCGGGTCGCGCCGCGTCGACGCCGGCCGTCGAAGGTCGACGGGCCGATCGATCGCGTTGCGCGACCGGGTGGTCCGGGCGGGATGGTCCCGCCTCGCATCGCGAGACCTCGTCATGCCGGGCCACCCGCCGGCGCTCGGTCAACCCTTTCGGGAAGGAACATTCGATGCAGCGACCGGAACACGTCTCTCGCCGTCGGGCCGGGTTCACCCTGGTCGAGCTGGCCGTCGTGATCGTGATCATCGGGGTGCTGGCCGCCTTCGGCGTCCCCCGGTTCATCAAGTCGGTCGAGCGGTCCAAGGCCGCGGAGGCCTTCGAGTACCTCTCGTCGATCCGATCGGCCCAGGAGCGCTACCAGGCCCAGTACGGCACCTACGCCACGAACGTCTCGGACCTCGACATCAAGAATTCGCCGCCGAATTACTTCACCGTGCCGCTCACCTTCTCTCCGGCCGACACGTCGTCGCTCCAGGACTCGTGGACGCTGACGCTGACCAGGACCGGCTCGTCGGCCGGCTACGGGGCCTACACGGTCATCTTCACCGAGACCGGCTTCGACGCGACCAACAGCACGATCGCTCAGCCTCCGGCGAGCACGGACATCAACCCGCTCGGCTGATCCGATTGTCGCTCGACAGGTCCGAGTGCCGGCGGGCGGGCGATCGCGAGATCGCCCGCCCTCGGCGTTTCCGTGGCCCGCCGACGGCGAGGCCGATCGATCGCCCGGCGAGGCCGGGGGGGAGCATGATGAGACGGCTGCTGCTCAGACACTCGCCGCAACGGTCGATCGGGGTGCTGATCGGCGGCCGAGAGGTCACGATGAGCGTCATGGCCTCGACGCCGATCGGCCGATTGGAGCTGGCCCGCGAGACCGAGCCGCGGGGATCGTGCCCGCTCGACGAGCAGTTGGGGCGGATGCTCGACCCCTGGCTCGAGCTGAGGCCGAGGGCCAGGGTGGTGCTGGGCGTGCCGGAGATCCGGGTCTTCCACACGGCCCGGGCCGTCACGTCGGTCAGCCGCAAGGCGCCGGAGATCTGGCTCCACGAGGCGTTGCAGACGCAGGGGATTCGCGTCGAGGACATGGAGATCGACGTCGTCGAGGCGACCGTCGGCCGGAAGGCGGTGGCGGCGCTGGTCTCATGCCGGCGGCGATCGCTGGCCGAATCGCTGGAGTCGCTGGTGAGGCTCTCGGCCCGGGTCGTCCGGGCCGAGCCGGCGCCCTGTGGCCTGCTGCGGGCCGCCGCGTTCCGGCTGAGGGCCCCCCGGAGCTCGAGGCTGGTCGCGCGGTTCGTGCTCGGCGCCAAGCAGGCGATGGGGATGCTCGTGGCGGGGGACCTGCCGCTGCACTGGCGGGTCTTCGCCCTCACGCCCGGGTTCGAGGCGACGGCCCTGCTCTCGGCGCTGCTGGCGCTGCGGATGCAGGCCAGGAGCTGGCAGGCCGACGCGGGCGTCGACGCGGTCCTGATCCAGGGGCGCCCCGACCTCGCCGATCAATTCGTCCCGGCCGAGCTGAGCGAACGGCTCGGCGTGAGGGTGGCGAGGGCCGACGCTCCGGAATTCGATCAGGCCTCGATCGCCGAGGGATTGGCCCTCGGCGGCCTGGTCGAGGAGCGGGGGTTCGACCTGGCCCGGGCGCTCAAGCCTCGCGAGTCGATCGGGGAGATCTTCCCCCGGTCCGGCCTGGCTCTCCAGGCGGCCCTGTGCGGCGGCGTCGTCCTCCTGATGGGCGAGCGGGCCCGATCGCTCGACGTCTCGCGCGACACCCGGATTCTGTCCGAGGCGCGTCTGCGTGTTTCGACCGACAATCCCGGCAGTCCGAATATCCAGACCAATCTGCTGCGCTATCCGATCTATACATCCGTGGGCGGC
>JAJYDH010000113.1 GCA_021777685.1 Planctomycetota bacterium
AACGACCCGAGGAGGGCACGCATGTCGGATGAACCGCCGCGCGGGCCGAAAAGGCGGGGCCAACTGATGTACCTCGGGGTCCGGACGGGCGCGGGGATCGTCTACGTCCGGATGTACCAGTACGCCAGGTTCTTCGGCCGTCGCGTGCTCTACCATGACACGAAGAGGGCCCAGATCGAAGGCATGGGGCGCTTCACCTGGGAGGGAGGTCGTTGGGTCGAGGGCGTGGGAATTACGCCCAGGCCCGCCCTCGCGGCCTATCATGCCCGGATGTCCGCGATGTACCAGGACGCCGCGCGGCATCCCTGGCGATCCATCGCCCCCGACCCGCCCGAGCCCGAATGATCGTCCGCCGCGTCCGGCTCGCGATGGCGACCCGGTTCGATTTCTGGCTCGCCGGCGACGACGAGGAGCATCTTCGGGCCGTGGGCGAGGCGGCGCTCGACGAGGTCGCCCGGATCGAGCGTCTGCTCTCGCGATTCGACCCGGCCTCGGAGGTATCGCGGCTGAACCGCGAGGCCGCGTTGCACCCCGTGCGGGTCGACCGCGAGCTGTTCGGAATCCTCCGGGACGCGCTCGATTGGTCGGGACGCACCGACGGCTATTTCGACCCTTGCGCGACCGGCGAGCCGCGAGCCAGTCGGATGCGCGAGGCGATCCGGCTCGACGAGTCGCGCCAGGCCGTCTCGTTCCTCGACCCAGCGACCCGGCTCGATCTCGGCGCGTACGGCAAGGGGTACGCGCTCGACGTCGCGGCGCGAGTGCTCGACGAGTTTGGCGTCGGATCGGCACTGCTCGACGGGGGGGCCAGCTCGATCCTCGCCCGAGGTCGGCCCGAGGACGCGCCGACCTGGCGCGTCGAGTTGCTCGGGATCGGGCCCGGCGAGTCGGCCTCGGCCGTCGAGTTGCTCGACGCTGCCCTCTCCACCTCGGCGACCTTCGACCCCGGCTCCGACCTCTCGGACATCGTCGACCCGGTCGCAAGCCGAAGGCTGGACGAGCGGGCTTCCTGCTCGGTCGTCGCCCCGTCGGCGACCGAGGCGGAGGTCTATTCGACCGCCCTCCTCGCGATGGGCCGTGATCGGGCCGGCGAGTTCCTACGCCGGATGGATCGCCCCGCGTCGGCCCTCCGGGTATTCTGGACGGGGCGAGAGGGTTTCGAAGTCCTGGAGGGGTGAGATGGACGGACCTCGGTCCGATCGCCGGAGCTTCCTGATCGGATCGGCCGCGCTCGCGCTGGCCGGCGCCTCCCCCGATAACGCACCGGTCCGCGTGGCCGTCGTCGGCACGGGGGCGAGGGGATGCGACCTGATCCGGGCCCTTTCGACCGTCGACGGCGCCGAGATCGCGGCCGTGTGCGACGACTACGCCCCGCACCTCGAACGCGGCCTGTCCTACGCCGGCCCGAAAGCGCGCGGGTTCGATGACCTGGCGAAAATGCTCAAGGAGATCGCTCCGTCGGCCCTCGTGATTGCCACGCCGCTCGACCGGCACTTCGCGATGGCCGTCGAGGCTCTTGAGGCCGGGTGCGCGGTGCTCTGCGAGAAGACGATGTGCTACTCGATCGATCAGGCCAGGGAACTGGCCACCCTCGTCGAGGGCCGCAAGGCGGTCTTCCAGGTCGGCCTCCAGCGACGGGCGAACGCGATCTACGAGCAAGCCCTGGCGATGGTCGAGTCGGGCATGCTCGGCACGATCTCGGCGATCGAGTGCCGGTGGCACCGCAACAACAACTGGCGGCGCCCCGTGCCGGTCCCTCGCGGCGATGCTCGGTGGGAGGCCCTCGACCGACGGCTCAACTGGCGGCTCTACCGCGACTCGTCGCAGGGGCTGATGTCGGAGCTGGCCAGCCATCAGCTCGACGTCGCCAACCGCCTGCTCGGCGGCCCTCCCAAGCGGGTCATCGGATCGGGCGGGATCGACCACTGGCGGGACGGCCGCGAGGTCTTCGACAACGTCTTCTGCATCTATGAATACGAGGTCGGCGATGGTGCCGGGCGGCGGACCATCCGCGTCACCTACTCGTCGATCCAGAACAATGCCTACGAGGGGGCGTCGGAACTGGTCCTGGGGACGAAGGGGACGCTCCTGCTAACCCAATCGAAGGGCCTCTTCTACCGCGAAGGGGGAGCGGACGACCCGAACTGGGCAGTCCGCGAGGGGCGGGTCGAGCGCGACGCCTCGATCATCACCTCGGGCAAGACGCTGAAGCTCTCCAACGACCCCTGGGCCCATCGCGGCAAGCCGTTCGAGATCGAGTCGACCGGCGACGACACCCGGGCCGAGCTCGTCGCGTTCATCGATAATGTTCGCCGCAAGGACCCCGCCACGATCTGCGATGCCCGTGCCGGGCTGGTCAATGCCGCGACGGTCCTGATCGGCAACCAGGCCATGCGCGAGGGGAGATCGGTGCCGTTTCCGGAGGGCCTGGCCGGCCGACCGAAGCGGATTTGAAGCCTCCCGACGATCAGGGCGGCGTCAGCTTCCGGAATTCCTTCTCGCAGATGATGTCCCTCGTCGAATCGAGCCGATCGAGGAAGACGATCCCACGCAGGTGGTCGTCCTCGTGCTGGAAGACCCGCGCGACGAAGTCGACGAACTCTCGCTCGACTTCACTGCCATCGAGGGTCCGGTAGCGGGCCCGGATGCGTTGAGGGCGGGGGACATGCCCCCGGATGCCGGGGATGCTCAGGCAGCCTTCCCAGCCCTTCACGACCTCGTCGGATCGCCAGGTGATCTCGGGGTTGATGACCACCTCGGGCTCCATGAGCGGGGCGTCGGGATAGCGCGGGTTGGGCCTCGACGCGACGATGAAGAGGCTCGACGAGTCGTAGACCTGGGGAGCGGCGATCCCCACGCCGTCGGCGTCGAGCATCGTCGCCATCAGGTCGTCGACGAACGTCCGGAGCACGTCCTTGGCCGGGAGGGCAACCGGTCTCGCGGGCGTCCGGAGGGCGGGGTGACCGAGCTGGGCGATCTGGCGGAGCAGCGGCATGGCAGATTGATCCTCGGGTCAGTCGAGCCACTCGTCGGCGGGATCGAACTTGGGGAAGACGACGATCAGGACCTTCATCCGGCCTATCGCCCGGTGCCGGACCCCGGGCGGGATCATCACGCAGAGGCCCGGGTGGAGAGGAACGACCTCGTCGTCGAGTTGCATCCGGGCGCCGGGCTGGCATTCGAGGATGTAGTAGGTCTCGGTCAGGGTCTTGTGGTGATGGAGCCGGGCATCGAGGTCGATCTCGGTGACGTGGATGGTCCCGGGAAACTCGGGCACGTCGGCGAAGGCCCGGCGGGCGGTCCCGCACGGGCAGGGGACGCCGGGCAGTTCGGCGAAGTCGACCACTCGATAGGCCCTGGCGGCGGTCTCGGGAATCATGAGCAAGCCCCGGATGTTTTCGGACCACCTTGTCATGGTCCCTCGACTCGTCGACAATATCGCGTCCCCCGCCGCGTGGGTACTGTGATGGGCGCCGGATGTCGCGGTCGAAGTGGATCGCTCTCGGCCAGAAAGAAAAGAACATGATGGCGAAATCGACGATCCTGCTCGCGTTAAGCTTGCTGGTCTGGCCGGCGTTAAGCCCGGCCGCCGAGGTGCATCTGAGCCCGGCCGGCGATGATCGCTCGCCGGGCACGGTCGAACGCCCCCTGCGAAGCCTGAACGCCGCGAAGGAGGCCGCGAGGCGGCTCAAGTCGACGTCGAACGGCCCGATCACTGTCTTGCTGCACTCGGGGACGTACGAGCTTCCCTCGACCTTCGTCCTCAACGCCGACGACTCGGGCACGAAGGACTCGCCGATCGTCTACGCCTCGGCCCCCGGCGAGGAGGCGGTCATCAGCGGCGGCTTGACGCTCAAGCTGGACTGGGAGCCGTTCCGAGGCGGGATCTTCCGGGCCAGGGTCCCCGAGAAGCTCGCGACCGACCAGATCTTCGTCGACGGCGAGAGGCTGCACATGGCCCGCTATCCGAACTTCGACCCCTCGGCGAAGTATTTCGGCGGCTCGTCCGCCGACGCCTTCGCCAGGGAGCGGGCCGCCCGATGGGCCGACCCCCGGGGCGGGTTCGTCCACGCGATGCACGGGCACCTCTGGGGCGATTTCCACTACGCGATCACCGGCAAGGACGCCGAGGGGAACGTCACGCTCGAAGGTGGCTGGCAGAACAACCGCCGGATGAGGATGCACGATTCGATCCGGTTCGTCGAGAACGTCTTCGAGGAGCTGGACTCGCCCGGCGAGTGGTTCCTCGACGGCAAGTCGCGGACGCTCTACATCGATCCTCCCGCGGGCGTGGACCTCCGCTCGGCGAGGGTCGAGGCCGTCCGGCTCCGCCACCTGGTCGAGATCAAGGGGACGTCGGAGCGTCGGGTCCGGTTCGTCACGCTGAAAGACCTGACGTTCCGGCTCGCGGCCCGGACCTTCATGGACACCCGCGAGCCGCTCCTCCGGAGCGACTGGACCATCTACCGGGGCGGGGCGATCGTCTTCGACGGTGCCGAGGACTGCGCCCTCGAAGGCGCCACGATCGACCAGGTCGGCGGGAACGCCGTCTTCGTCAACGACTACAATCGGAGGGTCGCGATCCGAGGCTGCCGGATCTCTCGCGCGGGGGCGAACGGCGTGGCCTTCGTGGGCGACCCGAAGGCGGTCCGGAGCCCGCTCTTCGAATACGGCGAGCGGAAGGACTTCCGCGAGGTCGACAAGACTCCGGGGCCCAGGACCAACAAGTATCCGGCCGATTGCCTCGTCGAGGACTGCCTGATCGAGCGATCCGGCCGGTTCGAGAAGCAGACCGCCCCGATTCAGATCTCGATGGCGCAGGATATCACGATCCGGCATTGTTCGATCTACGACGTCCCCCGCGCGGGCATCAACATCTCCGAGGGGACCTGGGGCGGTCACGTCGTCGAGTTCTGCGACGTCTTCGACACCGTCAAGGAGACGGGCGACCACGGGTCGTTCAACTCATGGGGGCGCGATCGTTACTGGGGGCTGACCGGGGTCGACCTGGACACCGTGACCCTCGGCGAACGCCGGCGCCTGCCGCTGCTCGACGTCGTCAAGCCGATCACCCTCCGGAACAACCGCTGGCGTTGCGACCACGGCTGGGACGTCGACCTCGACGACGGCTCGACCAATTACCGGATCGTGAACAACCTGTTCCTCAACGGCGGCCTCAAGCTCCGCGAGGGGTTCTACCGGGTGGTCGAGAACAACGTGATCGTGAACAACTCGCTCCATCCGCACGTCTGGTATCAGAATAGCCAGGACGTCTTCCGTCGGAACATCGTCTTCACGCCCTACCGCCCGATCGGGATGAAGGGCGCGTGGGGCAAGGAGGTCGACTTCAACCTGCTCCACGCCGCCGGCCGACGGACCCCCGCGACCGCGACCCAACTCCACGACCAGAGCGGCGACGACGAACACTCGATCGTCGCCGACGCCCTCTTCGTCGACCCCGCCCACGGCGACTATCAGGTCAAGGACGGCTCGCCCGCGCTGAAGTTCGGGTTCGAGAACTTCCCGATGGATCAGTTCGGCGTCCAGAGCCCGCGCCTCAAGGCCCTGGCGAGAACCCCGGAATGGCCCGTCCCGATGAATCCCGCGTCCGAGGGCGCTCGGGCCGGGCGGGACGCCCGGCCGACCTCCTGGCTCGGGGCGACCCTCCGAGAAGTGGTCGGCGCCGGCGAGGTCTCGGCCGCCGGACTGCCGGGCGAGGTCGGCGTCCGCGTCGAGGCGGTCTCGCCCAACGGCGCCGCTTTGAAGGCCGGTTTGAGGCCGAATGACGTGATCCTCAAGCTCGACGGCCTGCCGACCGACTCGATCCCGGACTACCTCCGCGCCTGGCGGTCCGCCGCGGGCCCTCGGGTGACGCTCGACCTCTGGCGCGACCAGAAGCCCTCAAAGGTCGCGATCGAGCGAGGCGAGCAGATCGTCTTCGCCCCTGCGACCGCGCGATTCCAGGGCCCGGCCCCTCATCCGACATTCGACGCCGAGCGAGATTACCTCGGGTCGTGGACCAACCGAGCGAGCTGGCTGGAATGGTCGTTGCCGGTGCACCGGGCGGGCGAGTACGAGGTCGAGATCACGCTCGCCAGCGCCGAGGCCGAAGGCTCCGACGAGTTCACCCTCCAGGTCGGCGACCGAACCCTCGCCGGCAGGGTCCCGGCGACGGGCGGCTGGGAGCGGTTCGCGACGATCCCGCTCGGCCGCGTGCATTTCGACCGGCCCGGCGATCTCGCGATCATGCTCAGGCCCGCCCGAGGGTCAGGCGCCGTCATGAACCTCCGCTCGATCGAGCTCCGGCCGGCGGGCGCCACCGAGGAGACCCGTCGATGAGAAGGTGTCCGTCCGTCGCAATCGGCCCGGTCGGGATCGTCGCGCTGTTCCTGGCCTGCGGGGTCGCGGATGGGCAGGATCGACTCAGGTCGATGCCCGGCTATGCGAGGTTCCGCGAGAGGGGCCGCGAGATCCCGGGTTCGGTCAAGTCGGGCGCCCTGTCCGTCAACTGGCTCGACGGCGGGAAGGCGTTCGAGTATCGCAAGGAGGGCAAGACCTACCGGTATGACCTGGCCTCGAAGAAGGCCGAGGAGGCCAAGCCGGGCCAGTCCGAGCCGGCGACGAAGGGGGCGCGGACCGGCCGAGGCCGAGGCCCCGGCCGGGGTCAGCAGGCGGGTTCGGCCGTCTCGCCCGACGGGACGCTCCGGGCCGTCTACCGCGATCGGAACCTGTTCGTCGGCGACCCCAACGGCCTGATCGAGGTGGCCATCACCTCCGACGGGAGCGAGAAGGATCGGATCAAGAACGGCAAGGCGAGCTGGGTCTACGGCGAGGAATTGAACCAGACCAGCGCCTTCTGGTGGTCGCCCGACGGCAAGAAGCTCGCCTATTACCGGTTCGACGAGAGCAAGGTCGCCGATTACTACCTCCAACTCGACCAGGCTCAGGTCCAGGACAAGCTCGCGGTCGAGCCCTATCCCAAGGCCGGCTCGGCGAACCCGATCGCCGAGATCTTCATCCACGACCTCAGATCCAGGAGGACGACGAAGGTCGATGTCCGCGATGGCAGGCCCTTCGACGACGAGGTGGTCGGCCATTACGTTTACAACGTGGCGTGGTCGCCCGACGGCAAGTCGCTCCTGTTCCACCGGACCAACCGCCGCCAGAATGTCCTGGAGCTGGCCGCCGCCGACCCCGAGACCGGCCGCTCCCGCGCGGTCGTCCGCGAGGAGTGGCCGGCGAGCTGGGTCGAGAACAACCCCGAGATGCGGTTCCTCAAGGACGGCCGGCGCTTCCTCTGGGCCACCACTCGCGAGGGCTGGAAGAACTACGACCTGTTCGACCTCGATGGCCATCGGATCGCCGCCGTCACCGACCACGATTTCGACGCCAAGAACATCGTCCGGGTCGACGAGGAGGCGGGCGTCCTCGACTACCTGGCCCACGACGGCGACAACCCGATGAAGCTCCAGCTCCATCGGGTCAAGCTCGACGGGACCGGCGACCGGCGGCTGACCGACCCGGCGTTTCACCACTCGGTCGACGTCGCGCCCGACGGCGCCCACTTCGTCGACGTCGCCCAGACGCACGACACCCCGCCGGTGACACGATTGATGGACGACCAGGGAAACGTGATCGAGACCCTGGCCGAGAGCGACCTATCCAGGTTCGGGTCGCTCGGCCTGAAGCGGGCCGAATTGCTCCGCTTCAAGGCGGCCGACGGCGAGGCCGAACTCTTCGGCCTGCTCCAGAGGCCATCCGACTTCGACCCGGGCAAGAAGTACCCGCTGCTGGTCTCGGTCTATGCCGGCCCGGAGACGAACGGGGCCCGCGAGACCTTCGTCACGCCGGACCCCCGGACCGAGCTTGGCTTCCTCGTCGCGACGTTCGACTCGCGGAGCGCCGCCGGTCGCGGCAAGCGGCTCCTCGACTCGATCTACCTGAAGCTCGGCCAGGCCGAGATCGACGACCAGGCGGCCGGGGTCCGGTCGCTCCGCGATCGGTCATATGTCGACGCGGAGCGGGTCGGGATCTTCGGGACGTCCTACGGCGGCTACGCGTCGATCCTCTGCCTGCTCCGCCATCCCGACGCCTTCCGGGCCGCCTGCGCCTCGTCGCCCGTGACCGACTTCCGGCATTACGACACCATCTATACCGAGCGTTACCTCTGGACGCCCCGGGCCAACAAGCAGGGTTACGACGCCGGGAGCGCGGTCGTCCTGGCGGACAGGCTGAAGGGGCGACTGATGCTCTACTACGGGACGGCCGACGACAACGTCCACCCGTCGAACACCCTCCAGCTCGTGCAGGCGCTCCAGCGGGCGGGCAAGAGCTTCGAGTTGCAGGTCGGCCCGGATGCCGGCCACTCGTCGATCTCGCCCGACCGGATGCTGGAGTTCTTCGTCGAGAACCTGATCACCGAGCGACCGTAGGGCTGGCCAGGCTCCGGAGCCGCTCCAGGGCGGGGCGGAGGGCAACCTCGCGGGACAGGTCGTGCTCCTGCCCGGGGTCCTCGGCGAGGCGGTAGACCTCCTCGCCGCCGTCGGAGTTGCGGATGTACGACATCCCCTCGGCGACGACCGAGACCATCGGCCCGCGGAGGGCGGGGGGCCTGGACCCGTTCCTCGACGTCTTCTTGCGGATCGACGCCTCCGACCGGACCAGGCTCGGTCCCGGCGTCTCCGGACCCGTCCCGTCGCCCCAGAGCAGCGCCAGGGACCGGCCGGGGAACGGGGAACGGTCCGAGAGGCCGACGAGGTCGACGACCGTCGCCGGGAGGTCCCGGAGGCTCACCGGCTCGGCCACGACCCGGCCCGAGGGGACGCGGCCGGGCTTGACGATCAGGAGCGGGACGTGCAGCTCGTCGCGGTAGAGGCTCCGGCCGTGGCCGACGAGCTTGTGCTCGCCCAGCTCCTCGCCGTGATCGGCCGTGACGACGACGAGGGTGTTCTCCATCAGCCCTCGCCGGTCGAGGTCGTCGAAGAGGCGTCCCAGGGTCTCGTCGAGGTAGGCGATGCAGTCGTCGTAGGCGTCGCGGGCCAGCTCGGTGTCCTTGGGGTTGTCCGACAGGTACTCGAACTTCTGCCAGGCGTTGAGGAACTGGACGTCGGCCGGCGTCTCCGGCTTGCGGCCGAAGTGTTGGGTGGCCCCGGCGGGCGCGATGTACGGCGCGTGGGCGTCCAGATAGTTGAGGAAGGCGAAGAACGGCCGACCGGGGCGGGTCGAGAGCCACGCGAGGAAGTCGCCGTTGATCTGGTCCGCGTCCTTCCGCCCGTCGGGCCGGGGGACCAGGGTCTCGCCGAGGATCTTGTAGACGCGACGTCCCAGCTCGGAGTTGCGGAAGACCTCGCCGGGCGAGATGTCGAAGGTCTCGTAGAAGTCCTCGTAGTGGTCGAACCCGTTGCTCAGGCCGAATCCGGAGTTGCAGTAGAAGGTATTGGCCACGAACCCGCCCGTGGAATATCCGTGTTCGCCGAGATATCCGGCGAGCGTGGGGATCGACGGGTCGAGGCATTGCTCGTGGTACTGGAACAGCTCGCTCGGCCATCGGCCGGTGAACATGGTCGCGTGCGAGGGGAGCGTCCAGGGCGCCGAGGAATGGGCCAGGTCGAACTTCACCCCCGAGCGGGCGAGCCGTTCGAGCCGGGGGGTCGTCTCCCGGCCGTAGCCGTACAGGCTCAGGTTCCGGGCCCTGACGGTGTCCAGGACGACGAACAGGACGTTCGGCGAGTCCTTCGCCGGCACCTTGTTCGCGGCCCGATGCTCCGCCCAGGCGAACTGGGCATGCCGGCCCGCGATCAGCAGGACCAGGACCGCCAGGAGAGGGATCAGGCTCGCCCGGACCACCTTCGAGCAGCGGGGGCCGAGCCAGCCCAGCCGGGGGACCGCCTGCGACGCGACTCCGCATCCCAGGAGCACGCAGGCGACGGTGGCCAGCCCCTGGACCTGTTGCAGGAGGAAGGTGAGGGCCAGCGCACCGAGGGCCGCCGGGGCGACCCGACGCGCCAGGCCGGGGCGGGCCCGCCGGAGCAGCTCCAGCGCCAGGCCGACCGCCACGAACACCGCCAGGTAGGATAGCGGGATCATCCACGGATAATGACGGTTCAGCCGGAGCGAACCGATCATCGAGACCTGATTCCGGTACTTCTGATAGAGCAGGATGCCGACCTCGACCAGGCCCACGACCAGGCCCAGCCAGGCCGCCGGTGCGAGATAGCCCGGCAAGGGCCTGGTCTCTTCGGCATCCGCCACGACTCTTCCGACTTCCGACATCTGACGGCTCCTCTCGATCATCCATGATGGATCGCCGCGGGGCGTCGATCCAGTCGAGAAGGATCTTCGGGGGGATGATCCATCATCAGGACAGGTAGCCGAGCCCGCCGAGTCGTGAGCGGACCAGCTCATCATCGTCCGCCACCCCGTCGAGCCCGGCCGCGATCCTGGCGACCCGGCCCGACACGAGCGACTTTCCTTGCATCGACGGGGGCACGTCGTAGCCCCCCAGCTCCAGGAGCGTGGGGGCGATGTCGAGCAGGTGGGCCCCCTCGACCTCGCCGATCGGCCCCAGCCCCGGGGCGGCCAGTACGAACGCCCCGTGCTGCGAGTGGTTGCAGTCGTCCGGCCCGGTCTCGTCCTCCTGGACGTGCAGGGTCGGGTAGCCGACACCGCCGACCGACCGCCAGGCCAGTCCCCCGAGGTGGACGATCAGGTCGGGGGCGACCCCCCGGACTTCCCGATAGACCTCTTCCGGCCTGAAGACCAGGGTTCCCAGCGGCCGTCCCTCGGCGTCGGTCGTCGCTTCGAGCCTCGCCTTGAGGTCGTCGCGGACCCGCTCGTAATCGGCCCGATCGATCGTGCCCCTCGGCTCGCGCCCCTTCACGTTCAGGTAGACCCGAGCATAATAGCCGCCCTCGCTCCAGGCCGAGGTCCGGTCCCAGTCGACGTCGAGCTTGCCGAACGGCGTGACCTGTTCGGGATACTTGCCGAGGGCCAGCAGGCCCTGCTCGACCAGCCACTGGTTGATGCAGAAGCCGCCGTCGAGCCGACGGGCGCCGTGATCCGAGAGGACCATGACGACAGTCTCGTCGTCGATCATCTCCAGGAGCCGGCCGATCTCCTCGTCGAGCTGGAGGTAATGGTCGCGGATGGCGTCCTGGAACGGCGAATCCGACCGATGCCGGACGTGCAAGGGGTCGTGGTGGCTCCAGAAGCCGTGCTGGAGCCGATCCAGGCCGATGGACACGAACTGGGCGTAGTCCCAGTCTTCTTCCTTGAGCAAGTGCCGGAGGACGGTGAACTGCTTGCGGGTCATGGCGTCGACGTCGGCGAGCATCTTGTTCTTGTCGCCGGTCTTGAAGCCGGTGACGTCGACCGGGTAGTCGCCGACGAGCCGGGCGATCGTGTCGCGGAGGCCGGCCGGGTGGGTGTAGACGTTCTTCGCCGGGTCGGGCGTGAGGAAGCAGCCGACGGCCACGCCGTTGACCTTCCGCGCGGGGTATCCCGGCGGCACGCCCATGACGATCGACCGTTTGCCTTCGCGAGCGACCTGGTCCCAGATCGTCAGGTCGCCGACGGTCCTCGACTCGACCATCGCCTGCTTGTCGTACGAGCGGTCGACCCGGTTCCGGAAGCCGTAGACGCCGAGCGAGCCGGGGTCGCGCGAGGTCGACATGCAGAGCCAGGCCGGGACGGTGATCGGCGGGACGATGCTCTCCAGCCGGCCATAGCAGCCGGCCTCCATCAGGCAGCGGATGTTGGCCAGCCGGTCGTCTTCCAGGAGGATCTCCGGCGCCGCGCCGTCGAGTCCGATGACGAGGATCTTCATGGGATCAGGGGACTCCCTTCCATGGCTGGGCCTTTCGGGACGCCGAGTGCCCCGAGGATCGTCGGTGCCAGGTCTTCGAGCCGGGCGGATTCGCCCCGGAACGGCCGGTCCATGAACAGGACCCCGGGCACCAGGGCCGGGTCGACGATGTGGTCGCCGCTCCACTTCTTGGCATTGTCTTCGAACGAGGTCGCGGCCACCCCGCCCATCGAGGTGCTCGACGAGGCCCGAAATCCCCTCGCGAAGTGCACCAGGAGGTCCGGCGCCTCGTCCACGAACGGGCCGGAGTATAGCTCCTCGCGCGTCCTGACCCCACGGATCGCCGTCGAGCCGTCGGCCGGGTCGGTCAGGCCGTCCAGCCCCCGGGCGATCTCGGCCTTGAGGCGTTCGGCCTCGTCGGGGTCGACGATCCCCTCGGCCTCGCGACCTCGGAGGTTCAGGTAGATCCCGCCCAGGCCCAGCGAATAGGCCCGGGTCCTCGACCAGTCGACGCCCCTCAGGAGGTCGCCCGCCTCCTCGCCGGGGCCGACGCCCGGCTTGAGAGCGAGCAGGCCATTCTCCAGGAGCCAGGCGTTGAGGTGGACACCCCTCCGGAACGGCCCGAAGCCGTGGTCGCTCAGCGCGACGACCAGAGTCTCGTCGTCGGCCGCATCCAGGGCGTGTCCGACCATGACGTCCGACCGGCGGTACTGGTCCTCGACCACGCCGGCCATCGAGGAGTCGACGTGGAGCGGATGGGAGGGATCGCGATAGCGCCAGAACATGTGCTGGACGCGGTCGGGTGTGTCGAAGAGGCAGTAGAGGAGCCCGGCCTTGAACTCGTCGAGCGAGCGGAGGAGCATCGCCTCTCGCTCCCGCCAGGCGAGGTCGCACTGGTCGAGGAAGCCGGCCTCGTCGAGCCGGCCGTTGTTCAGGCCGGCGTGGTCCTCGACCATCCCGGTCGTGTGGAACAGGCCGATCTCGTCGGCGATCTCTCGCGAATACTCGGCCGGGTGGCTGATCGGGAATGCGGGCGAGGTCGGGTCGAAGTTCACCGGCGAGGCGTAGAGCTGGAAACCCGGGCCGGCCTCGACCAGGTAGAACCGGACGATCCCCCGGATCGACCGGAACGCGCCGGCCTTGAAGGTCATGGCCAGCCAGTCGCTCCAGGCCCCCTCGCGGACTTCGAGGCTCGAAGGCGTCCCGTTCGATCGGACGGTCGCCGACCTGCCGTCCGCGTCGAGGTCGATCGCGATCGGGAACCGGAGTTCGGAGCGGTCGGTCGCGTTGAACGGGCCGAGGACCTCGGAGGAGATCGGGCCGGCGCCTTCGAGGTCGACCCGGACCAGCCGTTCCCCTTCGAGGGCCCGGGCGTCGGGGTCGGAGGCGTAGAGCGTCGCGGTGCCGAAGCCGCCCCGGAGGTCGGGCACGCCCATCCCCGAGAGCATCCGGCCGCGGATCGGGCCGGGCGGATAGGTGGCGGGGCAGCGGAGGACGGTGGACTCGGCCCCCCGGGCCGAGAGGATGTCCCAGACGGCCTCGCCCCGCCGGAGATTGACGGCCTTCGGCGGCCGGAAGGCGCCGGCGGGCTCGTAACGGCTCAGGGCGATGTCCGGGCGATACGTCTTCGGGTCGCGGCGGAGGAAGTCGAAGATCCCATGCCCGCCGGGATTCGTGCCGGTCGCGAACGTGGACCAGGCCACGGGAGTCTGCGCGGGCGAGGTCGTCGCCACCCTCGCATAGCCTCCTCGCGCCCTCATCCGGGCGAGGTTGGGCAGCTCGCCGGCGTCGAGCATCGGCCCGACGATCGACGGTTCGAGCCCATCCAGGCCGATCACGATGACCCGTTCGATTCTCAGATCCTCCGAGGAGAAAACGGCCCGGCGCCTTCGAGGGGTGGCCGGGCTGGCCGGGCGATGTCCTGAATCCGACAAGTTCGGGCCGATCAGATCCGGACCCGCTCGCGATCGGCCCCGACCGGGCCATGACCGATCCGGCGAGCCGGCCGGGCCACCTTGGGCCGGGTCGAGAGCTGCTGGAAGATCCCCCGGGCCCAGAGCCAGGAATTCCGGCCGAGCATCATCAGGACGCCCACCACCCCGGCCACGACCGAGGTCATCGGGAGCATCGTCTCCGGCCTCAAATAGGCGAAGACCACC
>JAJYDH010000683.1 GCA_021777685.1 Planctomycetota bacterium
ATCCTCTACATCGACCTGCACCTGGTGCACGAAGTCACCTCGCCGCAGGCCTTCGACGAACTGCGTGCACGCGGCTTGAAGCTGCGCCGCACGGATCGCACGCTGGCCACCCTGGACCATTCCACGCCCACCCTGCCCGTCGGCGCCGACGGCCCAGCTTGACCCATCCGCAAGCGTTCAAGTACCATACGGGGCTGAACTGGGGCCGGTCTCCGCCTCGTCTCCCGGGGGTCCATTGTGAACGGCGATCGTGCCATCGAGGCGTTGCGCGAGGCCCTGCGCCTCTCCCCCGAGAACATCCCCCTGCGGCGGCACCTGGCCGAGACCCTGCTCGGCCTCGGCCGGCCCGACCTGGCCGAGGCCGAGTTCCGCGAGGCCCTGGCGCTGGCGCCCGACGACTCGTCGCTCAAGGTCGGCCTGGCCGGCGCGTTCCTCCAGCAGGGCAAGCCGAGCCTGGCCGCCGTGATCCTCGAAGCCGTCACCAAACGGGCCGACGCGCCGCCCCGGGCGTTCGTCCATTACGCCCGCCTGCTGTTCCAGTCGGGCGAGGTCGAGGAGGCCGTCCGCCAGTATCGCCGGGGGATCGACGCCGACCCGGCCGTCGCCGACGAGGAGTTCGCCGACCGCCTGGGCATCCGCGACACCGTCGACGACGCCGGCGACGAGACCATCGAGATGGACGACGACGTCGTCGAGGGGCGCGTCCGGGCCTCCTGGGACGACCGCGCGGGGGACTTCGCCGCCGAGGTCGAGCGCCCCTCTCTCAAGTTCGCCGACGTCGGCGGGATGGAGCCGCTCAAGGAAGAGATCCGGATCAAGATCATCCACCCGCTCGCCCACCCCGAGCTGTACCGGGCCTACGGCAAGTCGATCGGCGGCGGCATCCTGCTCTATGGCCCGCCCGGCTGCGGCAAGACCTACCTGGCCCGCGCCACCGCCGGCGAGATCTCGGCGAGCTTCCTCGCCGTCGGGATCAACGACGTCCTGGAGATGTGGATCGGCAACAGCGAGCGGAACCTCCACGCCCTCTTCGAGCAGGCCCGGTCCAACGCCCCTTGCGTCCTGTTCTTCGACGAGGTCGACGCCCTGGCCGCCAGCCGGGCCGACCTCAAGGCCAGCGGCGGCCGGCAACTGATCAACCAGTTCCTCTCCGAGCTGGACGGCGTGGAGAGCCGGAACGAGGGCGTGCTGGTCCTGGCCGCGACCAACGCCCCGTGGCACCTCGACCCCGCCTTCCGCCGCCCCGGCCGGTTCGACCGGATCCTGTTCGTCCCCCCGCCCGACGCCCCGGCCCGCGCCGCGATCCTCCGCCTGCTCTGCCGGGGCAAGCCGGTCCAGGACGTCGACTTCGAGCACCTGGCCAAGAAGACCGAGAACCTCTCGGGAGCCGACCTCCGCGCCGTCGTCGAGCTGGCCGTCGAGGCCAAGCTCCGCGAGGCGATGAAGGCCGGCGTGCCGAAGCCCCTGGTCACGAAGGACCTCCTGGCCGCCGCCTCGACCGTCAAACCCTCGACCCGCGAGTGGTTCTCGACCGCCCGCAACTACGCCCTGTATTCCAACCAGGGCGGCATCTACGACGACATCCTCAAATACATGAAACTCGGATGAGCACAGCCCTCCAGCGCGGCCTGGTCCTCTTCGAACAGGGCCGCTACGACCTGGCCGACCGCGAGATCCGCCGGGTCATCGCCGAGGACCCCGACAACCCCACGGCCCACTCGTTCCTGGCCCTCTGCCTGATGCAGAGGGACCGCGACGCCGAGTCGCTGGCCGAGGCCGACGAGGGGGTCCGCCTCGGCCCCGACCTGGCCTACTCGCACTACATCCGGGCCCGGTCGCTCCAGGCCGTCGGACGGCTGGGCGACTCGGAGGCCGCCGTCCGCGAGGCGATCCGGATCGACCCGGCCGACGCCGACCACTTCGGCCTGCTCGCCTCGATCCAGATGGGCCGGCGGAGGTGGCCCGAGGCCCTGCTCGCCGCCGAGAAGGGGCTGTCGCTCGACCCCGAGCACCCCGGCTGCACCAACCTCCGCGCGATGGCCCTGGTCCAGCTCGGCCGCAAGGACGAGGCGGCGACCGCCCTCGGCTCGGCCCTGGCCAACGACCCCGAGAACGCCCTGACCCACGCCAACCAGGGCTGGACCTACCTCCACCAAGGCGACCAGGCCAGGGCCCTCGAACACTTCCGCGAGGCCCTCCGGATCGACCCGGAACTCGAATGGGCCCGGGTCGGGATCGTCGAGGCGCTCAAGGCCCGGTTCCTGATCTACCGGCTGATGCTCCGGTTCTTCCTCTGGATGGGCCGCCAGAGCGGCCGCGCCCAGTGGGCCGTGATCCTGGGCTTCATCTTCGGGCGGAAGGTGCTCGCGGACCTGGCCGAGGCGAACCCCCGGCTCCAGCCGTTCATCTACCCGATCCTGGCATTGAGCTTCGCCTTCCTGATGCTCACCTGGATCGCCAGCCCGCTGTTCAACCTGGCCCTGAGGTTCAACAGGTTCGGCCGGATGGCCCTCTCTCGCCAGCAGAGGGTCGAGTCGAACTGGATCGGCGGCTGCTTCGTCCTGGCCGCCAGCTCGTTCGCGGCGTCCCTCGCCACGGGGAGCCCGCTGGCGACGGTCTCGGCGGCCTACTTCGGCCTGCTCCTGCTCCCGCTGACGATGACGTTCCATCAACCCGCCGGCAAACCTCGATGGATGGCGGCGGCCTACACGGCGGCGCTGGCCGCGATCGGCCCGCTGGTGCTGGTCCATCTGTTGATGGGCCCGGAGGGCCCGCTGGCCGCCCTGGTGACGCCCCTCCAGCTCGTCCAGCTCTTCTTCTTCGGGGCGATCCTCTCCACCTGGGTCCCCACCATGAGCCGGGGACTCGCCACGGGCCGATGAGACCGA
>JAJYDH010000684.1 GCA_021777685.1 Planctomycetota bacterium
GGCCGGGGCCGAGACGCGGGTACTGGAAGCTATCGATCAAGGTCTTGATGACCTCGCCCTTCCCCCTGGCACGCCCGCCGAAGAGGGCGTTGAGGACGGTCTTGGTCAGGTCCAGCCCCTTGATCCGCTGCGCAGCCCACTCGGCGGTGATCTCCTTCGTGGACATCCCCCAGACCTTTTCGGTGTAGGTCTTGAAGAACATCTCGAAGAGAACCCGGCCGAAGCGGTTGACGGTCCAGTCCTCGAAGCTCTTCTCGGGCTTGATCGGTCGGGCTCGGGCCCTGATGTAACTGATCAAGATGCGGGCCGTGCGGATCGGGCCGAGCTTGGCGAAGGCGTCGACCGGCTTGAGCGGATAGTGGAAGAACTTGCGGTTGTAATAGATCCGGCTCATCCGTTTGCGGGTGATGAACTGGTCGCCGAGGATCTCGCGCCAGAGGTCGTTGACCTCCTCGCTCTTGGAGAAGAACCGGTGGCCGCCGATGTCGAAGCGGTAGCCCTTGTACTGGTCGGTCCGGCTGATCCCGCCGACGAGCGAGGCCTCGGCCTCCAGGACGACGCACGATGCGCCGTGCCGGGTCAGCTCGTAGGCCGCGGTGAGCCCCGCCGGCCCGGCGCCGGCGATGACCGTGTCGTGCGAGGCGACGACGGCGACCTCGCCCGGGTCGTCGACCTTCGTCCAGCGGTGAGGCGGCAGGCCGGGTCGGACGCGTTCCGGTCGGGGAATCGGCGAATCGGTGCCCATCCGGGCCCTCCCTGGCTTGGCGGCTGACTCTCCGGCCGGTCGACCGGTCGCTCGCGCTTCGGGTGCGCATCTATCCTTGATGTCGGACCCCGAGACGGCGGAGTTGTGTCATAAAACACCGATCCGGTCAAGGTCGCCCCCCCTCGGCCGGACCATCCCTCACGACCCGACCAGTTCCCGGGCCTTCGCCAGGAACGCCGAGGCGGATTCGATGGCTTCCGAAGGCGGCAGCTTCTGCCCCTGAGCCCGCTCGAACGCCAGGACGTGGCTCGCGTCGAGCAAACCCGGCCGGACGTAAAGTTGCTCGCACGCCAGCATCAGGCAGCGGAGCCCCGCCTCGCGATATCCTTTGGCATAGACCAGCGCCCGGAGCGCCGCGAACATCGCCTCATAGGCCAGCGACCCGATGTCGGCCGGGTCCGGCTTGGCCGATTCCTGGATCTTCCGCGCCGCGTCGAGCCGGTCGCCCGCAAACTGGAGGAGCGACACTACCCGCCCCGGCGCCTCCGGGTCCTGGAACAGGTAGGGGCTGTCGAGGCATTTCTGGAGGGTGTTGATGATGGCCATCGGGATCTCTCCTCAGTCATCGAACCGGCCGGCTCGATCCCACCCCAGCGACCGGCAGGGCCTTGCCCCCGACCGCGAACATCTTCGACCCGCCCAGCGCCACCGATTCCCTCGACAGAGCCCGGGCATAGACCCCGAACCCGACCGCGACCAGCGCCCCCGCCAGGATGGCCGTCGCGATCGCGGGCGTGGCCTTCCTGGTGGCTTCGTTTCGAGCAGGCCGGAGGAACATGGCCTTCAGGACGCGGGCGTAATAGAACGCCGAGACCACGCTGTTGAGCAGCCCGAGCATCACCAGCCAGAGGAACGTCAGGCGGTGCTGGGGGGCGGCGTTGAGCGCCTCCATGAACATGAACAGCTTGCCGAAGAACCCGGCGAACGGCGGCAGGCCGATCAGCGAGAGCATCAGCAGCACGACGCAGACCGCCAGCAAGGGCGACTTGCCCCCCAGCCCGTCCAGGTCGTCGATGTTCTCGGAGCCGCCGTCGCGGAACAGCCAGGCGGCGACCGCGAAGGCCCCCAGGTTCGTGAACGAGTAGACCACCAGATAGAACAGCACCGAGCCCGCCGCCGCCGACGGGTCGACCGAGACGACCGCCGCGAGCACCCCGACCAGCAGATACCCGGCGTGGGCGATCGACGAGTAGGCGAGCATCCGCTTCAAATTCACCTGGGCGAGGGCCGCGAAGTTGCCGTAGGTCATCGTCGCCGCCGCGATCACCGCGACCAGGCCGACCCATCCCGGCGAGGCCAGGCTCTCGGGCCGGCTCGCCCAGGGGCCGAGCGACTGCGCGAGCACCTTCATCAGCACGATCACGCTCGCCAGCTTCGACCCCGTCGCGATCCAGGCCGAGACCGGCGCGGGCGAGCCCTCATAGACGTCCGGGGCCCACTGGTGGAACGGCACGGCGGCGATCTTGAACCCGAACCCGACCAGCACCAGCAGCACCGCCGACGCCCCGACGACGTCGTTCGCCAATCCCGTCGGGGCCCCCTTCGCCAGCAGGGCCTGGCCGATCCCGGCCAGCCGGGTCGTCCCGGTCAGCCCGTAGAGCAGGCTCAGCCCGAACAGGAAGAGGGCGGACGAGACCGAGCCGTAGACGAAATACTTCAAGCCCGCCTCGGGCGAGCGCCGCCTGTCCTTCTCGAACGCGGACAGGAGATACAGGCAGATCGTCATCATCTCCAGCGTCAGGAACAGCGTGAGCAGCTCCTCGGACGCGACCATTATCATCATCCCGACGGCCGCCCAGAGCATCAGGGCGTAATATTCGCCCCAGTGTTCGGTGAAGGTCCAGCTCGCAGAGAGGGCGACCACCAACCCGAGCAGCACGACGATCAGCGCGTTCAGCCGCTCGACCAGCGGCCCGCCGCCGACCATCCCGATGAACAGCGACGGCTCGCCCTCGCCCGTCCTCCCCAGCAACTCCGGCAGGAAGCACCCCACCAGGGCCCCGAGCACGCCCAGGAGCGTGACCAGCCCGAGCACCTGCGCCCGACGGCCCGACGGGACCTTGCGGAGCCAGGTGAAGTCGACCGCCAGGACGACCACGGGGCCGGCGTTCTCGAT
>JAJYDH010000685.1 GCA_021777685.1 Planctomycetota bacterium
CTGGGCGAGAAGACCAGGGTCGAGGCCGCCGCGATCGCCAGGGCCGCCGCCGTCAGGCCGACGATGAGGAGGCCGCGCGAGGTGCGTGTCATGCCGGTGCTCGTCGATGGGAGAGGGTCGGGAGGGGGTCGGGCCGGTCGACGATCGGCCGGGGACGCCCTCCGATATAACGCCCGAGGCGGGCCGGGTGTTAGAGAATTCGTCGAGGATTCTCGAAGGGGCCGGGCCCGAAAACGGGGACGGGCACCTCCGCTGCGCTGCGGAGCCAGTCCCCGTTTTCGGGCCGCTCAGCGGCGGTCGGCGACCTTCTTGACGCCTTTGGTGACGACGACCAGGGGGTAGGGGTCGTAATTCCACTGCTCGCGGTTGGGCGACTCGGGGCGATATTCGGAGGTGAGCCAGCGGCGGAATCGGTCGGGGTCGTGGGCGAGGGATTGGCCCTCGAGCCAGGACTCGTAGCGTTCCAGGTGCCGATGCATGACGACGCCGTCGCCGATCCCGAAGTACATGTGCCGGGCGGTGAACTGGGCCTCGGCGTCGTCGAGGGTCGAGCCGGGGCGGAGCAGTTCGGCGAAGGCGGCGACCATCCCGGTCCGCTCCGAGCCGTGGAAGCAGTGGACCAGCAGCGGGCGTTCGGCCGTCTCCAGGACTTCGAGGAGCGCCCGGGCCTGGGCCCTGGACATCCACTCGCAGGACGAGAGCGGGATGTCGACCTGGGTCGCGCCGGCGGCGAGGGTCGCGGCCCGCTCGTCGCGGTACCAGGGGGACTCGGGGTGCGAGCCCCTCAGGTTCAGCACGGTCCCGATCCGGTGCTCTCGGAGGGCCTTCGCCAGCGAGGGCGCCTCCATCTGCCCCGACCGGTAGAGGTCGCCCGGCCGGACCGTCCCGAAGTTATCCGAGACCAGGAGCATCCAGGCCGCGACCCCGCCCAGGACCGCCGCCGTCGCCAGGAGCGGGCGGACGACCCACGTTCGCAGCCGGCCGGTTCGCATCGCTGGCGTCCTCCCTCGGGTGATGGGCCGAGGCGTAGGCCTCGATCAGGCGACGGTCTTCGAGGTCGGTCCGCGGCCTCGACCAGGGCAGGGCGGCGACCTCGGCCCAGGCTCTTTCGGCGGTCCACCCCTCGTGGCCGATCCGGTAGGCCGCGTGGACCTGGCTCGACCGGTGATGGCCGGCCACGCAATGGAAGAAGATCGGCCCTCGGCGGGGGTCGGCGAGGATCTCGGCCGCCTGCGCCATCTGGGCGACGGTCGCGTAAGAGCCGTGGATCGGCACGAAGAGCCAGTCGACGCCCGTCTCGCGGACGACCTCCGCCTGGTCGACGTACTTGGGGTCGTCCTTGCGGATGGCGGTGAGGGTCAGGATCGTCCTGATCTTCTCGCGGGCCAGGATCTTGCGGAGCGGCCCCGGGCGCTGCCAGGCCCCCCGGACGATCCGGCCGGGCTCGACGACGGCGACCCGCTTCTCGAAAAACTCGTCGCGCCACTGCCAGGCCGAATATCCGGCCAGCGGGGCCGCGACCGACCCCAGGGCGAGACCCATCCAAGTCCGTCGACGCACCGTCACGCTCCTCTCGCCCGCCCGCTTGCCCGGCCGCGGATTGTAGCCGGACGGCCGGGGCTGGCAATCCCGATCCGCCGGCGGCCGGGTGCCCTATCAACATCATCGGCCGCCCCGCGAGCGAAGTTTCGCGGGACGGCCGATGAGATGTCGGATCGGGGCGGATCGATCAGGGGCGATCAACGCTCCTTGATCTTCTCCTTGATCGTGCCGTTGGGCCGCTCCTTGATCTTGATCTTCTCGGCGCCGACCGGGGCGACCGCGCCGTTGGGGAAGACCTGCATGACCCGGGTGTGATACTGCGGGTTGACCGCGGTGGGCCAGGCGCTCTGTTCGAAGAAGAGGGGCTGGACGGCCTGCGGGGCGACGTTGTAGGTCACGGCCCGCTGGCCGTAATTGATGTTCGCGGCGTGCCAGGGGAACATCGCGTACCGCCCGCCGTTGGAGACGACCATCGAGGCCGGGGTCCCGTTCTCGTTCAGGACGACGTCCTCGACCTTGCCGTAGTTGTTGGCCCCCTGAAGGTGGACGTTCGACCCGATCAACTGGCTGACCCGCATGCCCGCGGGCGCGACGACGGGCGACTCGGTGACCGTGGTGACCGGGACCTGGGCCGATGCCACGCAGGCCGACGCCAGGACCAAACCGCCGGCGAGAACGCTGAACCTGGTCATGATTTGACTCCGAGAGGGGTGGAAGGGCGCCCCGGGCCTCGATCCAGGGCTCGGTCGATGAATCGAGCAAACGCCATACCAAGATCTCTTGCGGCGACGCGCGTCAGGGCCGGCGGAATCCCGCCAGCCGCCCGCCCCAGGCCGCCCGCCCCTCCGGCCCGAGGATGGAGGCCAGGCTCAGGTCGAGCAGGGTCAGATACCCCAGCCAGTCGACCGCCATCCGGAAGGCGCCGAACTTCGCCGGCCCGAGCCACCCCGGACGCCCCGGCGAGCCGACCAGGAGCCGGGTCGCGACCAGGCCGATCACCGTGGTCACGGCGGTGAATAGCAGGACGCTCGCATAATTCCCGATCGCCCGGCGGCTCCGGCTCAAGGGAGCCCCCGGGGGCACTCGCCAAGACCAGGCCCCGCAAGGCTTTGTCTGCCTCCCTCTCCCTCTGGGAGAGGGCCGGGGTGAGGGTCGTCGCCGGTCGAGTGGCCCGGCCGAGATCCCTCTTTCCAGGTCGCTGGCGATGCGACGCCCCTCACCCCCGGCCCCTCTCCCGGAGCTGAGCATTACCCACAACTATTCTCGGAGTCGTTTCGCGACTCGGTAGCCTTCGACCAGGATCCCGAAGTCGCGGAGCCCACGCCATAAGGTCCG
>JAJYDH010000114.1 GCA_021777685.1 Planctomycetota bacterium
GTCTGGTCGCGCAGCTCGCTGAGCAACTCCTGGGCGATCGGCGTCAGGCGGCACTCGGTGTACCGCATCGCGGCGGGCGGGTCGCCGTCGATCGAGCCGAAATTGCCGTAACCCTCTACCAGGGGATAGCGAAGGCTGAACGGCTGGGCCATCCGGACCAGGGCGTCGTAGATCGACTGGTCACCGTGCGGGTGGTAGCTCTTCATCACCTCGCCGACGACCGCCGCGCACTTCATGTAGCGGCCATCGGCGGTGACGTGGAGGTCGCTCCACATCGCGTACAAGATCCGCCGCTGCACGGGCTTGAGGCCGTCCCGGACGTCGGGCAGGGCCCGCGACGTGATGACGCTCAGGGCGTAATTGAGGTAGCGGGACCGCGTCGCCTCGGCCAGCGGGACGTCCTCCACCACCTCGCGGTGTCGGGCGTGCCCCGGCCCCTCGCCGTTCGCGTTCCGCTTGATCCTGGCCATCGTCCGCCCTCTCCGGTCCGGCGAGGTCTCCGCCCCGCCCGGCGATTCTTCTCATCCGAATCTACCAACTCGCCCGATCGTCTGGCAAGCGGATACTGTACAGAATTCCCTTGCTCCGGATCGACGGCCCGCCGTCACGCTCGGATCGCGGTCATCCTGACTCGATTATCGTCGCCCGGAGAGGGCAAACGACACCCCGGCCCTGGAATCAGGGGATGGGCAAGGGTGGCGAGTTGGGAAACGCTGTCCCGGTGATCCCCACGATCCGGAACCGGATTCGGGGCCGACCAGGGTCGTTGGTCCAGACCTCGGCGTGGCCGGAATAGGGCGAGTCCGCATTTTCCGGGGTCCGCCAGGCCAGCCAGACCGTGACCTGGCGGCCGGGTGCGATGACGTGCTCCTCCCCTTGCCAGAGGCTGAAGCCGCAATGGCCGCTGGTGAAACGGGTTCGGAGCTTCAAGGGCGTCAAGGCCTCGTTCCGGAGGGTCCACGAGTGCCGGCCGAAGGTGTCCCGGGGGGTCGTCCCGCAGGAGAACGCCAGGCCGCCCGCGACGACGGCCATCGGCCGGGCCGGGTGAGACCTCGACCAGGCCACCCCCAGGGCGACCGCGGCCATCCCGATCAAGACCGGGGCGACCCGGCGCCCTGTGCGATGGATCACGGGGCGAGGGCCGCGGCCAACTCCCGACGGAGACAGGCGATGCTCTGCTCGGCGATGGCCTCGGGGCCGGGCGAGAAGTCGAAGACCTCGACCGAGATCCAGCGGTCGTAACCCGAGGCGACGAGGGCCTTGAGGATCGGGCCGAAGTCGACATGACCCATCCCAGGCCCGAGGAGATTTGTGTCCTGGGCGTGGAAGTGGCCGGCCCTCGCCGCGTGCTCGGCGATCAGTTCGGGGACGGTCCGGCCGACCTCGCCGCTCTGGGCCTTCACGTCCATGTGGAGCTTGAGGTTGGGGTGGCCGACCCGCGCGATCATCGCTTCCGCCTGGTCGCAGGTGTTGAGGAAGTCCGTCTCGGACGGGGCGAGCGGTTCGAGGCAGAGGTCGACCCCGAACGACCCGACGGCGGGCATGATCCGGTCGAAGACCTCGGCCGCGTAGCCGACGGCCTCGTCGTAAGTGACGCCCGGCAGGAGGTCGCGCTGCTTGGGCGAGCCGAGGACCATCAACGACCCGCCCAGGTCGCGGGTCGCCTCGGCGAGCGCGATCAGGTAGTCGCCGGTCCGGCGGCGGATGGCCTCGTTGGGAGTGGTCAGGTAATAGCCCTCGGTCTTCGCCAGGAGCCAGTGGAGGCCGATGGTGGCCAGGCCGGCGTCCTCGACCATCGCCTTCAGCTCCCGGCGGCGGGCCGGGGTGACGTCGACGATCCTCGGGGCGAGGGTGAACGGGGCGATCTCCAGGCCGTCATAGCCGATCCGCTTGACGACCCGGCAGACCTCGGCGAAGTCCCAGCCTTCGAACATCTCGTTGCAGATCCCCAGGCGGATCATCGGCGTTGGCTTCCTTTACGCGAGGGGCCGGGAACTGGCCGATCGGCCCGCGATCGGCCAGAATGGGGCGTCGCCCTTCGGAGAATGGTAGCCGACCCGACGGCCCCTCGTCGACCTCGGAGATCCCCGGTCCATGCCAGCCCCCCCCGATGCCTCCGAAGTCGCCGTCGCCTGGAAGGACGTCCGCAAGGTCTTCGCCGACGGCCATCAGGCGCTCGGGGGCGTTAGCCTGGACGCGCGGAAGGGCGAGGTCCTGGCGATCCTCGGGACCAGCGGGTCGGGCAAGACGACCCTCCTCAAGATGGTCAACCGGCTGAACGACCCGACCTCGGGCGAGGTCGTCGTCGGCGGCAAGCCGACCACCGCCTGGGACCCGATCGCCCTCCGGCTCTCGATGGGCTACGTGATCCAGGAAGCCGGACTGATGCCGCACATGACGATCGAGGCCAACGTCGGGCTCGTCCCGAAGTTGAAGGGGGTGGACAAGGCGAAGCGGACGGCCGACGCCCACCGATGCCTGAACCTGGTCGGCCTCGACCCGAAGCTGGTCGGGGCGAGGTTCCCGCACCAGCTCAGCGGCGGCCAGCGCCAGCGGGTCGGCGTGGCCCGGGCGCTCGCGGCCGACCCCGACCTGATCCTGATGGACGAGCCCTTCGGCGCCCTCGACCCGATCACCCGCCGCGAGATCCAGGACGAGTTCCGCTCGCTCCAGCGCGACCTGGGCAAGACGGTCATCCTCGTCACCCACGACCTCCGCGAGGCCTGCCGGATGGCCGATCACCTGGCCCTGGTCGACCACGGCCGGCTGGTCCAGGCCGGCAGGCCCGCCGACTTCCTGGAGCGGCCGGCGAATGAATTCGCACGCTCCTTCTTCCAGGACGCCCGCGCCGTCACGGCAATCGACGGGGGGGCGAACCCTTGAATGACCTCCTGGAACTCCTCAGGTCCGAGCGATGGTCGCTCTTCGAGGCGACCGCCGCGCACCTCGATCTGGTCGGCGAGGCGATCCTGATCGCCGTGATTCTCGGTGTGCCGCTGGGCATCCTGGCGAGCCGGTCGAAGGGGGCCGAGCGGTCCATCCTGGGCCTGGCCAACGTCCTCCAGACGATCCCCAGCCTGGCGCTTTTGGGCGTGCTTTTGATCCTCTTCCAGGGCCAGATCGGCAAGCCCCCCGCGCTGGCGGCGCTGGTGATCTACTCGCTCCTGCCGATCATCAAGAACACGATCCTGGGGCTGAAAGGGGTCGACCGGGGGGTCGCCGAGGCCGCGCTCGGGATGGGGATGACGCCCTGGCAGCGGCTCACGCTGGTCGAGCTGCCCCTGGCCGTGCCGGTCCTGCTGGGCGGGGTCCGGGTCGCGGCCGTGGCGTCGGTCGGGATGGCGACGATCGCCGCGGCGATCGGCGCCCGGGGGCTGGGCTCGTACATCTTCCGGGGGATCTCGCTGGCCGACCCCCGCTTGATCCTCCTGGGCTCGGTCCCAGCCGCCGCGCTCGCCCTTGCCTGCGACGCCGCGCTCGGCGAGCTGGAAGGCCGGCTCGACCCGACCCGGCCCCGGAGGACCGGCCTGAGAGACATCCTCGCCGTCTCCGCGACCCTGATCCTGGTCGCCCTGGGCCTGTACGGGGCGTGGGGCGAGCTGGGCTCGGGGGCGAGGGCGGACACGATCGTGATCGGCTCGAAGGACTCGGCCGAGCCGGTCATCCTCGGCCACATGCTCGCCGACCTGGTTGAGGCCCACACCCCGCTCAAGGCCGACCGCCGGCTCAATCTGGGCGGCTCGCTGATCTGCTTCAACGCCCTGAAGCAAGGCGGGCTCGACGCCTATGTCGAGTACACCGGGACCGCCCTGACGGCGATCCTCAAACGGCCGCCCGACAACGACCCGGCCCGGGTCCGCTCGACGGTCGGCGAGATGCTGGCGAAGGACGGCATCGCTATGTTGCCGCCGCTCGGATTCGAGAACACCTTCGCGATCCTGATGAGGCGTGAGCAGGCCGAAGCCCTGGGAATCCGCAAGATCTCCGACCTCGCCCGCTACTCCGAGACGCTCCGCGCCGGCTTCGGCCCCGAGTTCATGAACCGGGCCGACGGCTATCCCGGCCTGGTCAAGGCGTACGGCCTCGACTTCGCGATCCGCCCCCGCGAGATGGACCGGAACTTGCTCTACCAGGCGGTCGAAAAGAAGTCGCTCGACGTCGCCGCGGGCGACTCGACCGACGGCCGGGTCGCCTCGCTCGACCTCGTCGTCCTGGAGGACGACCGCCGCTATTTCCCGCCTTACGAGGCCGTCCCCCTGGTCCGCGCCGGGGCGATCGAGGCCCATCCCCGGCTCCGCGAGGCCCTCGAACGCCTGGCCGGCAAGATCGACGCCCCCACGATGAGGAAGCTCAATCACGAGGTCGACGGCCTGAAGCGCGACCCGGCCGAGGTCGCCCGCGAGTTCCTCCAATCGGCCGGGCTGCTCGGGCCTTGAAGCGTCCGGGTTCAGGCGGCCCGCCCCCGCCGGCGCCATGTCTGGAACGAGACGCACGTCCCGCCCAGCAGGACCAGGACGATGCTGCCGGGCTCGGGGACGACGGTCTGGACTCCCCAGGTCACGTCGTCGTAGATGGTGAACGCCTTGGCGTTCTGGGTGACGACGAAGGTGTGGAAGATGAGCTGGGTGGCCCGGTTCAGCGGGTTGTTCGGGGCGTCGAGGAAGGCCGAGCCGTTGGCCAGGCCGCCCGCGTCGTAGAACGGCGTGGTCGGCTTGCCGCCGACCTGGGGCGCGAACGGGTTGTCGACCGAGAGCGTGAAGCCGTTCCGGAGCGGGTCGGCGACCCCGTTGGCCGTCTCGAACGCCGTCGGGTTGTTGTCCTCGACGATCGAGATCCAGTGGAGGTTTGCCGTCGTAGGATCGGCCATGTTGTTCTGAGCGTAGCCGATGCCGATGTCGGCGCCGCCGGTCCCGGTCAGCGTGGCGGCCGGGGCGGTCAGCGTCCCCTGGGTGAAGGCCGGGCGATTGTCGGCCCAGGCCAGGTAGGTCCCCAGCGTCAGGTCGCTGCCGGCCAGCGCCGTGAACGCGAACGTGTAGCCCTTCGCCGCGCTGAAACCCTGCGCCGCCAGCGCGGTCACGAGCAGGTCGTCGTCGCTGAGCGGCCCGACCTGCGGCTGCGCGGTCTCGAAGGCCGCGACCGGGTTGAGGAACGCCGCCCCGCCAGTGCCCGCCATCGCGGCGGCGCCCGTCGGGTCTCCGTTGGGGGTCAGCAGCATGCCGGCGGGCGATCCCGAGGACAGGCCCAGCGCGAGCGCGAACCCCAGGACCATTGATCCCTTCTTCATAGGATTCTCCCGATGGATGGTCGAGGAACGTGTCGAGAAGACATCGCGGGGAGACATCCTGCCTCACCTGCCGGCATTCAAACCGGAATTTTCATATATCTCAAGTCAATTTTTCCGTCGATCCGATCATGATGACGAAATTCATCAAGTCTCGAAGGCAGTTCAAGTTAAATGAGAATCACCTTCGTCAGAAATAAACTCATGGATGCAGAGCGTCAGCTCCGATCGGTCGGGAGTTCGCCCGCCGGGCTTTTTTTTACGAAACGCGAGGCCGCCGACGGCCCTGGACCGAGAGGGTCCGGGGCCGTCGGCGGCCCGGTGGATGATCCTCGGTGCGCCCTGCCGGCCGGTCATATTCATTCCGGAAAATTCATGCCCGATGCATGATGTCCGATGTTCGAAGGGGCCGGATCGGTGGCCATCGCTCCGTTCGGTCATCGGTCATCCACGATCGGGCATCGATTCTCCGGAATCCGTATCAGACGAGCAGCGGGTCTCCCTCGACGACCGTTTTCTTGGTGATCGCGGTGTCGCGGAACATCAAGGCGAAGATTGCGATGCAGACCAGCGTCAGCACGAACGGCCCGGCCCAGATCCCCGTCCAGTTCTCGGAAATCACCTTCCCGTTCTCCACGACGCTGAAGTAATTGCGGACATATCCGGTCAGCACGCTGCCGACGATCGTCCCCAACCCGTAGATGATGAAGATCAGGAGGTTCTGCGCCGAAGCCTTGATGTCGGGGCCGGCGGCGCGATCGACATACATCTGGGCGACCACGAAGAAGAACCCGAACGCGAAGCCGTGAAGGCCGATCGTGGCGATCATCAACCATTGGGGCTGGCCGATCGCCGAGAGCCCGAATCGGAGGGCCCAGGCTCCCGCCCCGATGATCATCGTGTTCTTGACCCCGAACCGATGGACCGCGAGCGGGACGAGGCCGATCACCAGCCACTCGCCGACCTGCCCCAGCGTCATGAAACTGCTGACCTGCTTCTCTGGGACGCCGATGGCGTTGAGGAAGATCCCCTCGCACGCGAAGTAGAACGCCAGCATGATCCCGATCAGCCCTGAGACCACGACGAGCACGGCGAACGAACGGACCTTCATCAGTTCCAGGCTCTCCAGCACGGCCGACTTCTTCACCTTGACCGTGTCGTGTTCGACCCTGGTCGGCGGCGTGTGCGGCAGCGTGAAACAGTAAAGACCGTAGATCAGCGAAACGACCCCCGAGAGCCGCAAGCAATCGCGGAACGTCGGAGTCGAGACGAGGTCGAACAGCGGCTTGAGTTCGGGACGATCCGCGCTCGACAGGTACGCGGTGAACGATAACCCCGCCGCGATCCAGCCGATGGTCCCCCACATCCGGATGCCCGGGAACAGGTCCTGATTCCCCTCGCCGACCGATCGGAACGTGATCGAGTTCGACAGGCCCATCGTCGGCATGTAGAGGTTGCAGTACGCGAACAGCAGCAGGAAGATCGGCCAGAAGGTCGTCGCATAGGCCGTCGCGATCAGCAAGCACCCTCCGACAAGGTGGGCGCCCGCCATGACCTTCTCCGTCGCGATGTACCGATCCGCGAGCTGTCCCAGGATGAACGGGCCGAGGATCGCCCCGAAGCCGTAGACGGTATAGACCCAGCCGATCTGATACTGGTCGAGCCCGACGGCCTTGGAACCCAGGTGCAGGCCCAAAATCGGCAGCCAGATCCCCCAGATATAGTACTGGAGGAACATCATGATCGAGAGGCGGACGCGGAGGCCGAGGCTCATCGGAAAGGCTCCCGGGCGAAGGGTTTGAAACCGGCCCGGGCCGTGGGGGTCGGCCCGAGCGATGAACCAATCTAACCCCATCGCGGGGCCATGCCAACGCCCCCCTCGCGCGGGGAATCGGGCATTTTCGCCGAAACCCGAATAATCCGCGACCATTCGTCCTGAATATGAGCCCGACCGACCGTCGCGTTCATGCCGCCGCCCTTTGGAGTGCGGGAGCTTGCTCCGGGCGCGACAGGGCCGGGCCTCGGAGCAAGCTCCGCGAAGCAAAGCGGGAGCAAGCTCCCGCACTCCAAAGGGCCGTGACCTTGCCTTCGAATCGGGGTCGGATCTTCCCGACACCCGATCAACCACCGCCGAGGAGTCCGCGCCGATGTTTGCTCTCTGGGACCGATGGCTGCAAATCCTCTCGGAATGGGCCGGGACCCACCCGACCCCGCCCGTGGTCCCCGACCCTCCGCCGAACCCGGCGCCAATCCCGGTCACGCCACCTCGCCCCTCGGATTCGACCGGGCTGGTCGCCGCGATCAACGCGGCCAGGGGTTCGGCCGGGCTCGCGCCGTTGACGGGAGACCCGGCGCTCGAACGGTCGGCTAGCTCCTGGGCGGTCGAGATGGCCTCGACCGTGGGGCTCGACCACGGCGATTTCGCCGGCCGGATCGACGCCATCTACCCGAACACCGAGGCCGGCGAGAACATCGCCGAGGGCCAGCCCGACGCCGCCGCCGTCGTCAACGCCTGGTTATCCGACCCTCCCCACCGGGCCAATCTCCTCGGCCCGTTCGACCGGGTCGGGGGCGGCTCGGCCCTCGACGAGGCCGGGACCGTCTACTGGTGCGCCGACTTCGTCCGGTCGGGATGACGTCGAGGCCGAGCCCCCCTCAAGGAACCGGCCCTTCGAGGATCGCCTCCCAGGTCGTCAACTTCCGGCGGACGTAATCCCGGAGGTCTTCGCCGTCGAGCAGCATCGGGCCGGGGAGGGCCCGATCTCGGCGGTGCGAGCCCATGACCAGCGCCGTCATCTCGCCGTCGACGCCCAGCTCGGCGCAGATCGCCTGGATCTGTCCGACCTCTCCCTCGGTCGCGATTGCTTCGAGACGCATGGTGCCCATCCCTGTCGAACCGAAATAGCCCCCGGGAAACGTCCAGGGCACGGCGGGCGTGGCCCTCCGTCGCGAATCCCAGCGATAAGCGACCGAACCCATCATGCGGAGCAGGAACGTGCCGGCCCGGATCAGGTGGCCTCGACGACCGACGGCGACGTAAAACGGCATGGTCTCGGCCTTCGAGGCTCGGGGAGGGTCACTTCGGACAACAACATCTCGGGCCCCGTCCCCGCGACGAGGTACGGCCCGGCCCGGCCCTCGGAGATGCTGCTCCGGCCGGCGAAGGTGTCGGCGATCCGCTCGACCAGCGCCAGGCCGAGCACCGGGATCGTGGTCGTGGTCGGGCCGCACTGGTTGGCGAAGATCACCGGCACGCCGAGGTCGCCAGCGACCTTCGCCGGGATCTCGGCGGCCATCGGCCCGACGTGCCCGAGCAGCCAGTGTTTCCGGTCGCGGAGACGACAGGCGAAGTCGGGCCACGCGGCGGCGATCACGGCCAGGTCGATCCTCCCCCGGAACTCGTCCCAGACCCGCCGATAGATCATGTCCGCGCAGATCGCCAGCCCGACCCGCCCCCAGGGCGTGGCGACCATCGGGGATGACCGGCCGGGTCGGAACCGGAACCGCTCCCAGAAGACCAGGTTCCGCTTCCGGTAGACGTGGACCGCCCCGTCGGGCAGGCAGAGGGCGAGCGAGTTGAACAGATCGCGGCCGTCGCGCTCCGCAAAGCCGGCGGCGATGCCCATCCTCCAGAGTCGGCTCCGACCGGACAGGTGGCGGATCGTCGGGCCGTCGGCCGGCTCGGCATAGGCGCCGAGCCGGCTATGCGGGCCGTACCCGGTGTTGAAAAGCTCCGGCAGGACCGCCAGGGCCGCCCCTTGCCGGCGGGCCTCGGCCAAAAGCCCGTCGGCCCTGGCGATGTTGGCGCCGACCTCCGCCAGCTCCGACGGCATCTGAATGGTGGCGACCGCGAGTTTCATCGGGATCGAGGTTCCTCCCCGCGAAGGAGCGGGCATCGGGCGACCGGCCGGGCCGAGGGCGGACCCTCGATGATCAACGACCCCTATCGACCTACTTCAATCCGGGAACGCCGTCTTCGACGCTCCGCGTCGTCTTCCGGCCGGGCAACGCCTCGGAGGACGCGGAGCGTGGGAACGAGCGGATCGGCGGGAATGACTATCTTGATTCTCCGTACCGATCCACGCCCGCCCCGACGCCGACGAGGGTGGCATCCTCGCGAGAGGCGGGCCGCGTCGGCTCGTCCGGGGGCGCCGACCCCTCGGTCAGGAGGAACGGAGCCGGCCCTCCGTGGACTTCCTGGGCCGTCTCGACGAGGCCGGCGGCGCGGAATAGCTCGCGGAACCGCCGGGCCGAGGCGTGATGCACCTCGCCCTCCACGCCCGCGACGCAGACGTCGTAGATCAGCCAGCCCCACCAGCTATCGCGGTAGCCGTCGATCAGGATCAGCCGGCCGCCCGGCCGGAGCACCCGCCGGATCTCGGCGACCGCCCGTTCCTGGTGCGGGTAGTGGTGGAAGCTGTTCGAGCAGGTCACGACGTCGAAGGAGCCGGTCGCGAACGGGAGCCGCTCGCTGTCCCCCTGGACCGGACGAAACTCGCCGGGGAGCGACATCCACCGTTCGCGACCCATCCGGATCATCTCGGGGGCAAGGTCGACTCCCCAGACTTCGACCTCGGGGAAGGCATCCTTGACCCGGGAGGCGAATACGCCCGTGCCGCAGCCGACGTCGAGCAGGGTCCAGGGCCGGCCCGGGAGCCGGCCCCGGAGTCGGCCGATGATCGCCCGGTGCGACGGTCCGAAGAGGAGCCGCTGGAGGATGCTCCGGTCGTAATTCTCGCTCCACCGGGCGAACTCGCGGGCCGCCTCGGTCCTGGTGTAAGGCATCTCCCCGACCCTCGATGGTTCCGAGTCAGTGAGTCGAATGATTCATCGCGTTGTAACAATTGCAAATTGGGCACCAAAGGCGATATTCACCGCGAAATTTTTTGATTCCTGTCTTCTGAAGGCTCGATCTGGATCCCCCCGCCGGCGATGTTGCGGTGGCGGAACTCGCAGGGTACAGGGTAGTCGATGCCGGGATCGGTCGCCTCCAGGCCGAGGGCGTTCTTCCAATCGATGCGGGTGCGGACGCCGTCCGCGACCTGGCGGCCGGGCAGGCCCTCGGCGAACTGGAGGATGGCGACGAGGTTCAACCGCCAGTGGACCTTCGCCGGCCGTCCCCGGTCGGGGAGCGGGGCGGCGATGCGTTCCTCTTCGGGGAAGGTGCCCAGGGCGTCCATCGCGGCCAGCTTGGGGTTGCCGTCGGGGAATACAGGGCTGGCGACGTAGACGGTCAGTTGGCGAACCGGGCCGATGGGCGTGGGATTGAGCCACAGGGATACCATCCGGGGTCGGTGGCGTGAGCCGGAGGATATCCACCGAGGGGGAGAGGGTGGCCGCTCGTCTGTCCTCCCGAATTCGCCCGCAGTATCGATCGCGACACACACACCACGGTTTGACATCACCCGCCGTCCACCAGTGGTCGGCCGCGAGGCGAATCACGGGCGATTCGCCAGGGACCTGGCGATCTCCGCGGTGTTCGCCGAGCCGGTCGTCCCGAGCTGGTGGATCACGATCGAAGCGGCGGCCATGGCGATCTTCATCGCCTCGCGCAGGCCGGCACCGGCCGCCAGGGCGGCGGCCAGGTTCGCCGTCACGCAATCGCCTGCGCCGACGATGTCGATCGGGCCGAGCAAGGGCAGGGCGGGGATGTGCTCGGGGGCCTCGTCCGGCAGGCTCCCGACGATCCCCCGCTCGGCGAGGGTCACGAACACGGGCCTTCGATTCTCCCGGGCGAGATCGCCGGCGAGGTGTCGGATCGTATCGAGATCGGCCGATTCGAGGGTCCCGGCCATCCGGGCGAGCTCGACGGCGTTCATCTTGAAGCCGAGGGGGGGATAATCCCTGAGCCCTCGGCGGCTGTCGGCGAGCGTGATAAGGCCGTCGCGGTGCGAGGCATGGGCGGCGCGCCTGACCTCGGCGGTCACGACTCCCGTCTCGGGCAGGTCGACCTGGTCCATCAGGATGATGGCGTCGACCCGGCCCGCGAGGGCCTCCAGCCGCGAGGCTAGGTCGCGCCGGAGGCCGGTCGGCGTCGGCGACCAGTTCTTCGTGTCGAGCCGGTTCAGCTCGCGAGGAGGCGCGCCCTCCGCCACGACCAGGGGCTTGCAATAGGTGGGGGTCCGCCGGGTCGAGACGGTGAGGAAGTCGTCGAGCCCGACGCCCCGGGCGAGCAGGGCCCGCCGGAGCTCGTACCCCTCGCCGTCGTCTCCGCAGAACCCGACCGCGTGGATCTCGCCCACGCCCAGGGCGACCAGGTTGTTGACGATCGTCCCCGCCGCCCCCGGCTGGCTCCGCACGTCGACGACGTTGTGGACGTCCAGGCCGGTCTCGATCGAGACCTCGGCCCTCTCCGGGTCGATGAGGAGGTAGCGGTCGAGGAAGAAGTCGCCCACGACCGCGACCCGCAGGCCCGGATATCGCCCGGCGATGGCCGCGAATCGGTCGTGGTTCATGGGCGGCCCAGGCGTCGGTGGAGGTGATGGATGAACGTGACGTTGTCGGACTGCAGGTAGTGGAGCGTGCCGCCCATCCGGGAATAGCTCTTGCAGAACCGCAGGTAATAGGCGGGGTTGGACTTCGGCGGCTCGCCCCGGGTCCAGTCCCATCCGCCGCCGTCCTGGAGGTCGACGACGTAGAACGAGTGGTCGCGGACCACCCCGAGCCCCTCCTGCAATCGGAGGTTGTTGACGCAGCTCAGGGCCTTCTCGAACACCTGCGGGCCCATGATCGCCGAGCCGATCGAGAGGACCACGCCCCCTTCGAGGGTGGCCACCGAGCCGGCGAACGACCGGAAATCCAGGCCCGCGGCGCGGCCGATGGCGGCGCCGTTGAAGACCGGGTGGTTGGTGATGATGTCGTAGCCGATCCCCGGGTGGACCGTCATCGCGACGTCGTGCCGGTACGCCTGGGCCAGGATCGACGCGCGCTTCCAGCGGTGTTCGAGCCGGGTCCGGCCGGCCGGCCAGCCCTGGCCGATCATCGCATGGAGCAGGTCGGCGCGGGCCGCCGTGAGCGGGTCGCGGGGGTCGCGGGCGATCGCGCCGGCCAGCTCGTCGGCGGGCGGGAGGATCGCGCCATCCTCGGCGATGAACCGGCCCAGGGCCCGGCCGTAGCCGAGCCCGTCCAGCGCCCCGGCCATGAGGGCGAGGTGGATCGAGGCCGACGTCTCCTGCCAGGTCCCGAACGTCCCCCGGGCCACGTTCTCCTCAACGCCCTCGGTCGAGACGCCGGCCCAGGCATATTCCCAGTCGTGGATCGTCCCCGCGCCGTTGGTCGCCAGGTGGGTGATCCGGTCGTCCGCCATCATCCGTTCGAGGATCAGGGCCGCCCCGTTGCGGAGCAGGTGGGCGCCATAGATCAGCATCACGCCCGCCCCTCGACGGCGAGCGTCGAGGATCGCCCGGGCGCACGATTCGACGAGGGCCCCGGCCTCCTCCGAGCACGGGGCGGGCTCCGAGTCGGGGTCGACGAGGATCTCGTCGGCCCGGGTGAGGCTCCGGCGCTCGGCGAGGGGCAGGACCCTGAGCCGGCCCAGGTCGAGGTCCGCCGCCCTCACGACCCGCCCCCGTCGCCGACCGGCCGGCCGAGGAGGTAATCGACGAGCCCGATGGCGTCGCGGAAATCGGGGATCACCGCGTCGGCCCCGACGCCGAGCAGTCGGCGACGCTTCCACTCGTCGACCCGGCCGCTGCCGTTGTTGGCCTCGTCGCTGGCCACGGCCACGGCCAGGCCGCCGACCTGCTTCGTGTTCTCGATCTCGACGTAGCCGTCGCCGAACGAGATCAGGTGCCGCCCCTCGATGGCGTTCTCGGCGAGGATCCGGTCGATGATCATCTTCTTGGAGAAGTTCTTGTAGTCGTCGAGCGCGCCATAGATGTGCTCGCCGAAGAAGTGGGCGATGTCGAGCAGCTCGGCCTCGGCCTTCACGGCGTACTCGTCGGTCCCGCTCGCCAGGTAGAGGCGGATGCCGCGGTCGACGAGGTGTTCGAGCAAGGCGCGGGAGCCGTGGACGAGCAGGGCGTCGGGGGCGATCGAGCCGTCCCGGAGCCCGTCGGTCCGCTCCGAGCAGCGGAGCGCCAGGCGGCGGAGATACTCGTGCTTGTAGGCCAGCGGCTCGGCGGGGGTTCCCCCACGCTCGCGGACTCGGTCGGCGAGCTGGAACATCTGGTAGATCGTCTGCTTGCCGTTGAGCCGCATGATGTCGTCGGTGACGAGCCGGCGGAGGTCGTCCTCCGACTCGCCCGAGAGCGCGGGGAGGGCCTCGACGAACATCGGGACCATGACCTCGGGCCACCCCTGGCGGATCAGCGAGAGGGTGCCGTCGAAGTCGAAGAGGGCGAAGCCGATCCCGGGTCGAGGTTCGAGCGGCGCGGGGATCTCCACTCCCGGCCAGGGCGACCCGCTCATGATCCAATCTCCGCTCGTAGCTCGCGGCTTTCTTCCGATCGATACATATCACTCTGCATGACACACCTCACTCGCTCGGTCTCCGCCCGACCCGTCCTTACCGATTCCGATTATAACGGGCGGGCGGGTAGAGGCCGATCGATTTTGCGGCTGATCCGCATTTTGGGAGAAGAGGCAGTTCGCC
>JAJYDH010000115.1 GCA_021777685.1 Planctomycetota bacterium
TCGCTGACGCCCGATCGCCCGGCTTTTCGAATGATCCAGGGACCGCCCGGCGCCCCTCCTCGGGGACGCCGGGCGGTCCTTCGATTTTCGATCTTTCACCCGCGCCGGGGAGAAGTTGCCGGAGATCGCGACGCGCGAACGGTTCGAGATGTGAAATTTCGCGCGGATTTTCGCGGGCCGTTGGGCCGCCCTGCCCCGCTCCCGAGCCTGAAATCAAGGCCCGAAAGTCTCCGGGGTCGCGACAGGCCCGGCGATCGACAAGGTCGTGCGCGGGATTCCGCCGTTTTTCGGCATGGGGACTGCACAATGAAGTCGAGGCCGGTTATGATGGCGCCTCGATGGCCGTCCTCTCCCCGGCTTCATGTCTTCCCAATCTTCTCCATCCGACGCCAAAGGACGAAGCCTATGCTCCCGAACGTCGCGATCATTTCTCGACCCGCCGCCCCCCCCGGCTCGTTCCCCGACCCGTCGAAAGAACTCGCCGAATCGCCGACCGCCCGTCGACGGGCTGAGCTCGCCGCCGAGGCTCGCCGACTCGCCCGCCGTCGCCTGATCGCCGACACGGTCGCCCGCAGGAGCCAGGAGAACGACAGAGGGCTCAGGGATGACGCCTCCGCCCAGCTCTTCCGCCGCGCCAAACGCCGGGCCACCCGCCTCGGCCTGGTGTTCCACCGCTCGATCGAGGCCCTCTGGGAGGCCGGCGGCTTCGACGAGGCGCTCGCCATCTTCCGCGAGCACAAGAGCGAACACGCTCGCCGGACCTCGCGATTCGCCCGCACCCATTGAGTTGAATCGGGTCGACGACCGGGATCCAGCAACGCGGCGGTCGCCCGATGATGCGCGGCCGTCGTTCATCCCGTCGCGTGCTCACGCCTCTTTCTAACCCGCTTCGGCTTGTCGGTGACGCTCGGCTCGTTGGCCCCTTCCAGGGCCTGGCCGGGCTCGGCGGCGTCCAATCGATCCTGCGCCCTCTGGCGGTAGTCGGGCGAGAGCTCGAAGCCGAGATAGCGGCGGCGGAGCTTCTTCGCGACCGTCAGGGTCGTGCCGCTCCCGGCGAACGGGTCGAGCACGAGGTCGCCGGGGTTCGAGCAGGATTTGATGATCCGTCCGAGCAGTTGCTCGGGCATCTGGCACCCGTGCCAGCCGGCCCTCTCCTTGAACGTCCCGCAGACGCGGGGGACGTACCAGGTGTCCTGATCGGGGCCGAAGCCGCCGGGCACGTCCTGCGGGCGCAAGATCCAGGTGTCGTCGGGGAGCCGCCCCTTGGGGTTGGCCCGCGTGTCGGCGTAGATGAGCTGGCGGGCCGAGGGGACGCGGATCTCCTCGGTGTTGAACGTGAAAGACGTGGGGTCTTTCACGAAATAGAGCAAGTGCGCGTGGCTCCGGCTGAACTTGTACTTGCAGTTCACCCCGAACGTGTAATACCAGATCACCCAGCTCCGGGGCGAGAGCCCCAGCTCTCGGTGGACGATCATCTTCAGCTCGGCGGCGAACTCGTCGCCGATCGCCAGCCAGAACGAGCCGTCGGGCTTGAGCACCCGGGCCACCTCGCGGGTCCAGTCGCGGGTCCAGGCGAGGTAGTCGTCGGCCCCCTTCCGATCGTCGTAGACGTCGTACTTGTAGCCGATGTTGAACGGAGGGTCGGCGAACGCCAGGTCGACCGACCCGGCCTCCAGGCCGCGAAGCCCCTCGACGCAATCTCCGAGGGTCAGGCGATCGGTGGCTCCGTCGTTCTGCTGGGTCATCGTCGGCTCGTCCGGGGGTGCGAATCAGGGTGCCGGGTCCTGGCGGTCGGATGACGCGCCGGACGGACCAAGTATACACGCCGTCGGGACGAAGTCCGGCCGGCCCTCGGAGACGTCTCGTCCTCCGAGTGCCGGCCGGGGGATTTTACGGGGGAATCCCTCCCCCGGATCGGCCGATCATTCGCCGGCCTCGGCCTCGTGCGATTTCCCCTCGGCGACCTTCGGGTCCCTGACCATCAGGGAATAGAGCGCCGGCAGGACGAAGAGGGTCGCCGGCTCGCCGGCGAGGAGGCCGCCGAGGATGGCGCGGCCGAGCGGGGCGTTGGCCTCGCTGCCCCGGCCCAGGGCCAGCGCCATCGGGATCATGGCGAAGAAGGCCGCCAGCGCCGTCATGGTCACGGGGCGGACTCGGACCGCCGCCGCCTTGCGGATCGCCTCGGTGGGCGAGAGCCCCTCGTGCCGGCGCAGCTCCTGGGCGTAGTCGGTCATCAGGACCGTGTTCGCGACCTTGATGCCCACGATGAAGATGATCCCCAGCAGCGACTGCACATTGAGCGCCGTGCCCGTGACGTAGAGCATCGGCACGACCCCGGCCAGGCAGAGCGGGACGGTGAGCATGACCGTCAAGGGCACGACGTACGACTTGTCGAGCGCGGCCATCAGGAAGTACATCAGGACCGACGCCAGCGCCAGGCCGATCCCGAGGCTCCGGAAGGTCTCCTGCATCCGCGAGTATTCGCCGCTCAGCTCGATCATGGCCCCTTTCATGGGCTCCCGCCGGGACGGGCCCTCGGTCGGGTCGAAGGGGAGCCAGGAGCCGTCTGGCTGGGCGACGCCGAAGTCGCCGACGACCCGGGCCACGTCGTCGGCGACGTGCCCGAGATCCCGGCCCTGGACGCCGAGGGTCAGGTCCATCGTAGCCAGGAGGTTGTCGTGCGTGATCTCCGTCGGCACGGTGCCCCGGCGGAGCGTGGCGATGTTCCGCAGGGGGATCGGCTGGGTCTGCCTCGGGCTGGTGATCGGCACGTCCATCAGCGTCTGGATCGAGTCGATGTCCTCCTCGAAGTACTGGACGCCGACGAAGTACTGGTTCTTGCTGACCGGGTCGATCCAGAAGTTCTTCTTGTGGAAGGTGATGCTGGAGTTCAGGGCGGCGACCACGTTCTTCATGACCTCGGACTGGCTCAGGCCGAGGTCGGCCGCCTTGGCCCGGTCGACGTCGATGACGTACTGGGGATAGTCGAGCCGCTGGATGATCCGGGCGTCCACCACGCCCTCGATCGGGGTCACGCGGCGGCGGATGGCCTCGGCCACCGAGCGGGCCTTGAGCGGGTCCTTGCCCGTGACCCGGACGTTGATCGGCGAGGATTTGCCCTGGTTCATCGCGGCGCGGATCATGCCGCCGGCGTCGAAGGCGAACTCCAGGTCGGCGAACCGCCGGTCGGCGGCGAGGGCCGCCCGGAGGGCCTGCACGTACTGCTGGGCGGACCGCTCGCGCTCGGGGGTGAGCTGGACCTTGACGACGGCGTCCATCGGGCCGGCGTTGGGCGTGTAGGCCGCCGAGAGGTCGGGCACCACGCCGATCTCCGAGATGACCAGTTGCAGGTCGGTGCCGAGCCGGTCGCGGATGAAGTCCTCGACCTCCTTGATCCGCTTCTCCGTGACCTCGATCCTCGTGCCGCTGGGCGCCCGGACGTACATCTCGAAGGCGCCCGCGTCGACCTCCGGGAAGAACTCGCGGCGCATGACCGGGCCGAGCCCCACCAGGACCGCCGCCAGGAGGGCGATCGCGACGCCGACGGTGAGCCTCCGGTGGGCCAGGATCACGTCGAGCACGCGGACGTAGACGGCGATCCCCCGGTCGATCAGGGCCTCCCAGCGGCCGAAGGCGGCGCCGATTCGACCCCGTTTCGCGCCGGCATGGGCCGAGTGCGGCCGGAGCCAGCGGGCGCCCCGCGAGGGGACGAACGTCCTCGACAGGACGTACGCCGCGATCATCGCGAAGGCGACCGCCATCGCCATCGGTCGGAAGAGGAACGCCCCCAGGCCGGGCATGAGCGCCAGCGGGGCCAGGACCAGGAACGTGCAGAGCGTCGAGACCAGCTCGGGCAGGGCGACCTCGCTCGCGCCGAGGTAAGCCGCCTCCTCGGGCGTCGCCCCCCGGGCCAGGTGGCGGTGGGTGTTCTCCAGGCAGATGATCGCGCTGTCGGTCAGCGGCCCGATCGCCAGCGCCAGGCCCCCCAGCGTCATCACGTTGATCGTCTGGCCGGTCGCGAGCAGGCCGGCGACGGCCGCCAGGACCGAGACCGGGATCGTCGTCACGGCGATCGCCGTCATCCGCCACTCGCCCAGGAAGATCAGGATCACCAGCGAGCAGAGCACCGCCCCCAGCACGCCCTCTTCCATCAGGCTCTCGATCGACCTCCGGACGTAGACCGACTGGTCCATCACGACCTGCAGGCCGATATCGTCTCGCGTCATCCGGGCCTCGATCGACCTCAAGGCCCCCTTGAGCGTGTCGACGACCTGGAGGGTGCTGGCGCCGAGCTGCCGGAAGACGGGGATGTAGACCTGGCGACGGCCGTTGACCCGCACGACGTTGGTCTGGATGTAGTTGGCGTCCCGGGGCGAGCCGACGTCGCGGAGGTACGCGGCGTTGTCGTGCTCGCTCCGGAGCGGGATGTCGCCCATCTTCTCGATCGTCTCGTACATCGAGTTGGAGTCGATGGCGTAGTCGGTCTCGCCGAACTTGGCGCTGCCGGTGGGCAGGAAGACGTTGGAGTCGTCGACCGCCTTCATGACGTCCATCGGGGCCAGGTGCCGGGCCTGGAGCCGCTGCCGGTCGAGGTAGACCATCACGGCGCGGACCTTGCCGCCGTAGACCAACGGGGCCAGCGCGCCCTTCTGGCCCATGATCATCGGGCGGACCTCGTAGCGGCCGGAATCGAACAGGGCCCCCTCGCCCCAGCCTCGGCCGTCCGGGCCGCCGGACTGGCTGTCCAGGGCGACCAGGCAGACCGGGGTGGAGCTGGTCGGATCATAAGGCAGGACGACCGGCGGCAGCGTGCCCGGGGGCATGGTCGGGAACTCCCAGCCGGCCAGCGAGTTGACCTCGGTCAGGGCGCCACTCCGGTCGACGTGGCCGCCGAAGTAGTCCCGGACGATGCTCACGCCGACGATCGACCGCGACTCGATCCGCTCGCCGCCCGACGCCTGCACCACCCCCCGCTCCATCCTCGACGTGATGTTCTTGTCGATGCTCGCGGCCGGCATCCCGCCGTAGAACGTGAGCGTCTGGACCGCCGGGCTCTTGAAGACGGGCAGGATGTCGATCGGGATCGCGAAGCATGCCAGGGTCCCGAGCAGGCCCAGCGTCAGCGTCATCACCGTCACGGCGATCGGGTTGCGGAGAGAGGTCTGGATCAGTCCGTTCATCGTGGATTGGGACCCGTCGGTTTGACGTGCTGGTGATAATCCGGAGGGGGTGGGGTTTTCTTCACGGTTCCTTCATGGTTTCATAATACAAACGACACACGGCCCGGTCCACCGGATCGGATGGGCTTTTTGACGACGGGGGGAGAAGTGGAGCATCGGACGGAAGTGATCGACGTCCCGCCTCGGGACCTGGCCCGGCCGGCGAGGCTGAAGCGGGCCGCGCGTCGCTGGCGGGTCGCGGCCGTGTTGCTCGGGCTGACCGCGACCGTCGCCCTGTCCTGGCCGATGCTCCGAGGCGACCGATCGCACGCCGACCTCCTCTCGGGGTCGAACCTCGGCCCGGCGAGGTCCCCGGCCGCGACCCGGGTCGACGTCGTCCATCCCGAGCGGGGCGGCGTCCGTCGGCTCACGATCCAGCCGGGGACCGTCCACGCCTTCGAGTGGGCCGACCTCTACGCGAAGGCGTCCGGCTTCCTCAAGAGCCAGTCCGTCGACATCGGCTCGTCGGTCAAGAAGGGCCAGATCCTGGCCGAGATCGACGCGCCCGAGCTGGAAGAGGACGTCGAGCAGGCCGCCGCTTCGCTCGAACAGGCCAGGGCGCAGACCGAGCAGGCGGTGGCCCGGGTCGAGACGGCCGAGGCCGAGCGCGACACGGCCTCCGCCTCCGAGACTCAGGTCCGCGCCGACCTGGAACGGCTCGCCGCGAAGATGTCCCTGACCCAGAAGCAATACGAGCGCGTCAGGAGCCTGAACGAGCGGAACGCCGTGGACCGCAAGCTCGTCGACGAGGCCCAGCTCGACTTCGAGGTGGCCTCGGCCGGCGAGCGGACGGGACGGGCCGCCATCGAGACGGCGCGGGCCCAGAAGAAGACCGCCGAGGCCAAGCTCCGCCAGGCGAAGGCGGACCTGGTCGAGGCCCAGGCGTTCGTCGGTGTCACCCAGTCCCGACTCGACAGGGCCCGAGTCCTCGCCGACTACTCGCGGATCAAGGCGCCCTTCGATGGCGTCGTCACGAGGCGCAACCTCCACCTGGGCTCCTTCATCCGCTCGGCCGCCGACGGCACGCCGGTGCCGATGCTGACCGTGGCGCGGACCGACCTCATGCGGGTCGTGGTCCAGGTCCCCGACCTCGACGTCCCCCTCCTCGACGCGGGCGACGGGGCGACGCTGATCGTGGACGCGCTCAAGTCCCGCTCCTTCGCGGGGGCCGTCTCCCGCCTGTCGAAGTCCGAGGACCCGACGACGAGGACCATGCGCGTGGAGATCGACCTGCCGAACCCCGATGGCCGGCTCGTCGAGGGGATGTACGGGAGGGCGACCATCGAACTCCAACCACCGACCGAACACCTGTGCCTCCCGGCCGCCTGCCTCACGGGCCACTCGGCGAACGGCAACGCGACGGCCTTCGTCGTCCGCGACAACAAGGCGCGTCGGACCTCGGTCAAGGTCGGGAGTGACGACGGCTCGCTGGTCGAGATCCTCTCCGGCCTCCGGCCCGACGACGAGGTGGTGGTCCGACCCGGCAGCGCCCTCGACGACGGCTCGCCGGTCCTCGCGACCCTCATGCCGCCCCAACGCCCGCAGGGCCGTTGATCCGATGATGAAATCGGCCGCTCCTCGCCGTTTTCAGAGCAGGCCCAACACCGGTCGACCGTCGGCCAGCGGGAACGGGCGTTCCTGCTGGTCGTAAATCGGGGTCTGTGGATCAATCCCGAGGTTGTGATAAAGCGTGGCGATCAGGTCGCCGGGGGTGACGGGGTCGGCGGAGGGGTAGGCGGCGATCCGGTCGGAGGCGCCGTGAACCTGCCCACCCTTGATTCCGCCCCCGGCCAGGACGAGGCTGAAGCAGTGCGGCCAGTGGTCGCGGCCGGCGGCCCCGTTGAACCGGGGGGTCCGGCCGAACTCGCCCATCATGACGACCAGGGTCTCGTCGAGCAGACCCCGGGCGTCGAGGTCCTCGACCAGCGACGAGAACGCGGCGTCGGTCGGGGGCATGAGGTTATTTTTGGCCAGGTCGAGGTGCTGGCCGTGGGTGTCGTACCCCGACCCCCCCTTGCCGTTGTCGTGCCGGACCCAGTTGACGTGGACCAGACGGACGCCCGCCTCGACCATCCGCCGGGCCAGCAGGGTCGACTGGCCGAAGGCATGCCGGCCGTAGCGGTCGCGGGTCGCCTCGGGCTCGGCGGCGACGTTGAAGGCGTTCCGAGCGGCGGTCGAGGAGAGGAGGTCGAACGCCCGGGACTGGAACTCGTCCATGCCGGGGCCCGACAGGTCGGCCGGGTCATCGGGGTCCATCTCGTCGAGCAGGGCCCGGCGCCCTTTGAGCCTGGACGCGGTCAGCCCGGCGGGAGGGACGAGGACGCCCGGCGAGTAGTCGGGCAGGTTCGGGTCGCTGTTGATCCGGTACGGGTCGTAGGACGCGCCGAGGAACCCGGCGTGCTGCCCGGCCCGCTCGGGTCCGTTGGGGGCCATCGCCTCGGGGACCATCACGAACGGCGGCATCGACGGGACCGCCGGGCCGAGCACCTTCGCCAGCGCCGAGCCCATGTGCGGCCGGTCGGACCGGCTCATGAACGAGGCATCGGGCGCCGGCCGGGCGATCGGGCTGCCGGCCATCATCCAGTAGGCCGCCGCCGGGTGCGCCGACTGCTCGTGCGTCATCGACCGGACGATCGCGTATTTGTCCGCCAATCGGGCCATCCGGGGCATGTGCTCGCAGATCCGGATGCCCGGGACGTTCGTGTCGACCGGCCGGAACGTCCCCCGGATTTCCTCGGGGGCCTCCGGCTTCATGTCCCACATATCAAGCTGCGAGGGCCCGCCCGAGAGGAACAGGACGATGACCGACTTCGCCCTCGGGGCCGCCGCCTTCGGGCCCCCGGCGAGACCCCGGAGCCGCATCAGGTCGGGCAGAGTCAGCCCGCCCAGGCCGATCGCCCCGATCCTCACGCAATCGCGCCGGGTCATCGCTCGGCCTGCCATCATCGTCCCCTCTTTGAGCGGTCAGCGTTCAGCTTTCAGCGGTCAGCCAGAGCAGAAGTGTGCTAAGCGGGCGGCGAATTCACGATAGTCTTGCTGATCGCTGAAAGCTGACCGCTGAAAGCTCTTCGGCCTCACGCGATGATACCCTTCACGACCTCGCCATGCACGTCGGTCAGGCGGAAATCGCGGCCGGAGTAGCGGTAGGTGAGCTTCTCGTGGTCGATGCCCATCAGGTGGAGGATGGTGGCGTGGAGGTCGTGGACGTGGACGCGATCCTCGACGGCGTTCCAGCCGAACTCGTCGGTCGACCCGTGGATATGACCTTGCTTGACCCCTCCGCCGGCCAGCCACATGGTGAAGCCGGTGTTGTGGTGGTCGCGCCCCTTGGACCCTTGCGAGGTCGGGGTCCGGCCGAACTCGCCGCCCCAGATGACCAGGGTCTCGTCGAACAGCCCCCGGGCCTTGAGGTCGGCCAGGAGGGCGGCGATGGGGGCGTCGGACTTGCGGGCGTGGTCGCGGTGGTTCTCCATGTCGCCGTGGTCGTCCCAGGGCTGGCCGTCGCCGTAGTAGACCTGGGTGATCCGCACGCCTCGCTCGGCCAGGCGGCGGGCGATCAGGCAGGCGTTGGCGAACGGCCCCTCGCCGTAGAGGCCCCGGGTGGCGGGGGTCTCCTGGCCGAGGTCGAAGGCGTCTCGGGCCTCGAACTGCATCCGGAAGGCCATCTCCAGAGATTGGATGCGGGATTCGAGCTGGGGGTCGCCGTAGCGGGATTCGACGTGGAGCTGGTTCATCTGCTGGAGGAGGTCGAGCTGCCCGCGCTGGGCGTCCTTGCCGAGGGATTTGTTGGCGACGTGGGCGATGATGGATTTAGGGTCAACCGACCTGTTATTGATGTGAGTGCCCTGGAAGATCCCCGGCAGGAACGAGTTGCTCCAGAGCTGCGGGCCGACCACCGGCTTGCCCGGGCAGAGGACGACGAAGCCGGGGAGGTCCTGGTTCTCGGTCCCCAGGCCGTAGGTCAGCCACGAGCCGAGGCTGGGCCGGGTCGGCTGGATCACGCCCGAGTTCATCATCAGGAGCGCGGGCTCGTGGTTGGGGACGTCGGTGTACATCGACCGGATGACGCAGAGGTCGTCCGCCCGCTCGGCGAGCTTGGGGTAAAGCTCGCTGATGTCGATCCCGGCCCGGCCGTACCTGGCGAACTTGAAGTTCGACGGCATGAGCTTGCCGCCGCCGTTGCGGCCCTTGCGGACCGACTCGGGCGCGGGCTCGCCGTTCCTGGTGGCGAGCATCGGCTTGGGGTCGAACGTGTCGACGTGCGACGGCCCGCCGTTCATGAACAGGAAGATGACCCGCTTGGCCTTCGGGGCGAAGTGCGGGGCCTTCGGCGCCAGCGGGTTGCCCGCCGCCTTCGCCTCGGAGGCCAGCACGCCCGCCAGGCCCAGCGCGCCGAAGCCGCCGCCCATCCGCCGGAGCCAGTCGCGGCGGGTCAGGCCGGCGATGATGTTCGGATTCGTCATGGCGAGACACTCCGATCGAGGGGGTGGGTCTACCAGTCTTCGGGCAGTCGGCCGAAAAAAGTGCAAAGGAGCTTACGGGCCGCCGCGACGTCCACCGTCTCCGCCTCCGAATCTTCTTCGTGGATCAGTTTGTTGCGATATCGTCGTACTTTTTCGACATTCTCCCGCTCTTGGGAATCGATTCTTTGTTTTGAGCTTATCGATATGACAAGGTCCGATACTCTCGCGATGCTCCGCTTCTTCAGCCGCTTCTTCCAGCAATCCCTCAAGCCAGTCTCGAACTCGGCGAACATTCGGATGAGATACGTTGCGTCAAGATTGTCGGAGAACCTGTCGAAATGGAGTCGTTCCAGACCTTTGCCGACGAGAGTCGAAGGGGCTTTCTTGAGTTCCGCGTCCAGGGCATCCCGGGCCAAGGTGGCGACCCGATACTCCTTTTCGATGCTCTTGATCCTGAGGATCCAGTCAGAGCACTTTCCCGGCTTCATCCCATCCTCGCAAGCTTCTCGGAGACCTCCACAAAATGCGAAGCGTTCCAGCGACGGGCCTTATTCTCGCCCGGCAGAGGATCGATCGTCCATTTGCCGCTCGGAGTGCGGCTGACCATGACGGACTCGTAAGCGGGCATCACCGCGAGGTCGAATACACCCCTGGATCTCACCGTGTACCGGCCGACGGGGATGAGGGCCATCTGCGACCCCATGACACTATAAATCAAACGGTCCAATTCATATGTTCCCATAAAACGTTCGGTGAGAGTCCAGGGGTATCGCCTGGTCGGCCATCCTTCGGCCTCCGCCCAACCGGCCGCCTGATCGATCAGGCCGCGAGCGGCCACGAGCCATTCTTTGAGCGTGTATTCCCGGACGATCGAGGCGATCTCCAGGAACGGCGGGATTGCGGCATCAAGCTGGGCCGGGGTCGCTGGTCCCCTCGGGTTGACTCTCGACGCGACATCCAGAAACCGGGCGACATCGCGGTCGAGGACCTCGCGGGTTTCGGGGTCGAGTTCCTGGAAATCGTCGCGCTCGAATCCGGCCACCGCGCCTCTGGACAGCCAGATGTCGGAGTTGGCTCGCCGTAAGATACCCTCGAGCTCATCTCGACTCGTGTAGGGATGCTCGGCATCGACACGCGGTAAGACGGTGCCTAACGCGGTCCGGACGCTCAGCAAGAAGTCATCTTTAGGCATCGGATCAATCCAGGAACAGGAATTCGTTCGCCCCCAGCAGCACCTGGGCGTACTGCTCCCACCGGCCGAGCGGCCCCTTGGGCCCGTCGGTCGGCTTGAGGAACTCGACGGCGAGGCCCACCTCGCGGTCGGTCGCGGGGCGGGCGTAGAGGAGCGGGAAGGCGCGGCGGACCTTCTCGGCGTCGTCGCCGGGGCCGCCCGTCAGCCGGGCGGCGAGGGCCTTCGCCTGACGCTCCATGAACTCGGAATTCAGGACGAAGAGCTGCTGGAGCGGCACGGCGGTGACGGTCCGCTTGTCGGCGGTGATGTTGGGGTCGGGGAAGTCGAACAGGCGGAGCAGGCCGTCGAGGTTGTGGCGGCTGACCTTGGCGTAGAAGGTCCGACGTTTGTTTTCGGGCGAGGCGAGGTCGGACGAGGGGCCGCCGAGCTTCGGGTCGAGGTTGCCCGAGACCGCCAGCATCGAGTCGCGCCAGGCTTCGACCTCCAGCCTCCGGCGATTGGCCCGCCAGAGATAGACGTTGGCCGCGTCGACCTCGGCGTTCGAGGGGTCGTCGGCCGCGGCCAGTTGATATGTCGCGGAGAGCATGATCTCGCGGTGCAGCCGCTTGAGCGACCAGCCCTCGGCGACGAACTTGCGGGCCAGGTGGTCGAGCAGGGCGGGATGGCTGGGACGCTCGCCCATCTTGCCGAAGTTGCTGGGCGTGGCGACCAGCCCCCGGCCGAAGTGGTGTTCCCAGACCCGGTTGACCATCACCCGGGCCGTCAGCGGGTTGTCGGGGCTGGCGATCGCCCGGGCCAGTTCCAGCCGGCCGCTCCCCTTCGTCGAGAACGCGGGCGAGCCCTCGGCCGAGAGCACCGAGAGGAACCGCCGGGGGGCGTCGGGGCCGGGCGTGGCGGGGTTCCCTCGGAGAAAGACCTTCATGTTGGCCGGGCTCGGCCCCTCGGCCAGCGAGTGGACCACCGGGTACATCGGCGGGGCGTCGCCCTTGAGCTTCTCCAGCTCGGCCTTCTTGGCCTTGAGGGCGGCCTTCGACTCGGGCGGCAGGTGCTTCTCGACCTGATCCTTGGCCAGGGCGAACAGGCCGTCGGACGAGGTCAATTCGCGGAGGACGTCGGCCTCGGGGCCTCCGAGGACCGGCAAGGCCGGGGGCGACCCTTCGGCGGCGTTGGCCGTCGCGGCGACCCGCTGGGCTTCGAGGGCGTCGCGGAGGGTCAGGGTCGTCCGGACGTATTCCTGGAAGGCGGCGGCGACCTTCGCGACCTCGGCCCTGGCCGCCTCGTCGCCCGAGAGGTCGACCTTCGGGTCCTGCCCCTCGACCAGCTTTCGCCAGCGGGCGAGGTAGGGCCGCCTGTCGTCGGCCTTCGGCGCGAGGTACTGGGCCCAGCGGTCGAGGATAAACCCTTCCAGGCCCTCGGGTTTGGCGACCTCGGCGGTCTTCAGCCCCGGGTTGGCCTTCCGGCGGTTGGCCAGGGTCCAGGCCCCGACCATGTACCGGGCGGAGTCGGCCGCCGAGGCCGTCCGGGACCAACGCCTCGACTCGTCCTTGAGATACGCCGCGATCTCGGCCGTCTTCGCCTTGATGGCGGCCTGGGCCTTGTCGTAAGCGGCGACGACTTCAGGAGCTGCGGCGGGGTATTCCTTGTAGGCGGAGCTGGAGAAGATGCCCGCCAGGGCGTAATAGTCGGCCGTGGGGATCGGGTCGAACTTGTGGTCGTGGCAGCGGGCGCAGGCGACGGTCAGCCCCAGGAAGCCCCGGGTCAGGGTGTCGACCCGGTCGTCCAGCTCGTCGTAAACCGCTCCCCCGTAATAGACCGGGCCGAGGGCGAAGAACCCGAGCGCGGCCAGCCGATCATCCCGCCCCGGCCCCTCGACCAGGTCGCCGGCCACCTGCTCGACGACGAACCGGTCGTAGGGCATGTCGTCGTTCAGGGCCTTCACGACCCAGTCGCGATACTTGTACCCATTCGGATACATCCTCGCCTGGAAGGTATGCGCCTGGTCCTCGCCATAGCGGGCGACGTCCAGCCAGTGCCGGCCCCAACGCTCGCCGTAGTGAGGGTTTGCGAGCAGTCGATCGACCACCTTCGCGAACGCCTCGGGCGACGCGTCGGCCAGGAACGCGCCGACCTCCTCGGGCGTCGGCGGCAGGCCGATCAGGTCGAACGTGGCCCGGCGGATCAACGCCCGTTTGTCGGCCGGGGCGACGGGCCGGAGCCCCTTCCCCTCCAGTTCGGCGAGGACGAATCGGTCGATCGCCCCCTTCGGCCAGGACTCGTCCCTGACCGGCGGGGCGGGCGGGTCCTGGACCGGCCGGAAGGCCCAGAACGCGCGGTCCTCGGCGGTGATCTTGCCTTCCGTAACGGCCGACGCAGGACGGACTTCTGCGGTCGCCTCGGGCCAGACCGCCCCTTCGCGGACCCACCGCGAGAGGGCGGCGACCTCCGCCTCCTTGAGCTTCCCCTTGGGCGGCATCTGGATGTCGGGCGAGTGGTTGACCGCCTCGATCAGCCGGCTCGACTCGGGCTTGCCGACCTCGATCGCCGGGCCCGAGTCCCCCCCGCGCATCAGGCTCGCCCGCGAGTCGAGCCGGAGCCCCGCCTTCTGCTTGGTCGGGCCGTGGCAATTGACGCAATGCTCTTCCAGGACTGGCCTTACTTTCCCCTCGAAGAACTCCACGAGGGCCGGATCGGCCTTGGTCGGGGCGTCGTCGGCCGGCGCGAAGGTCGGGCCGATCAGGCAGGCGAACGCGGCAAGGATGGTCGTCCGGCCCATGAGGAGTCCGATCCCTCCCGAATTAAGCGGATGGCGGGGTGAGCTCGGGCGAGGCCGCCCGGTCGGCTGGCGAGTGTGCGGAGTCCATCAAGATCATCCTAGCCGCCGACCGCCCGACCCACAACCAGGTTTCGGCGGAATTTTTACCAAATGTTAAAACCCGCCCCCAACATCCCCCGCCCGACCCCCTGTCC
>JAJYDH010000686.1 GCA_021777685.1 Planctomycetota bacterium
GGTCGGGCTGTTCGTCGCCTTCCCCGCCGCCTCGTCGAACGCCTGGGCCCGGCTGGTCGCGCCGTGGAAGGCCACGCCGCGATACACCTTCGCCGCGCTGGAGCCCCTGCCCTCGAAGCTGGTCGTCGCCCACGGCGAGCCGTTCCGGCTGGACGTGAGGCTGACGCCGGGTTCCGAGGCGCACCCGGTCCGGGCCTCGGCCCGGATCGGCGACCGCTCGCCCGTCGTCGCCCGGCTCCAGGGCGGCGGATACGCGTTCGAGATGCCCTCGCAGGTCGCCGCGTCCCGGCTGGAGGTCCGCGTCGGCGACGCCTCGCGGACGATCGAGGTCGAGCCGATGCTCCGGCCCGAATTGACGTCGATCGTCGCCGAGGTGACGCTCCCCGACTACCTGGGCCGGCCCGGCTCCGCGCGGAAGGACGTCCGAGGGGGGACGATCACGCTGGTCAACGGGACGAAGGCCCTGTTCTCGGCGACCGCCGGCCGCGAGCTGGCGTCCGCCTGGGTCGACGGCGTCCCGCGCCCCCCGAAGGGCGGGACGGCGACGAGCCCGCCGGTCGCCATCGACGGGCCTCGCGAGCTGCAATTCCGCTGGAGCGACCGCTTCGGCCTGGCCGGCAAGGAGCCGTTCACGCTCAAGATCGCCGGGAGGGAAGATGAGGCGCCGGCCTTGATGGTCGAGGACCTCCCCCGGCAGAAGGTCGTGATCGACTCGGAACTGCTCACCTTCAAGGTCCGGGCGTCCGACGACTTCGGCGTCCGGCGGGTCGGGCTGATCTGGCAGGGGCTCGACCCGAAGGTCGTCAAGTCGATCGCGACCGGCGAGCGCATCCTCGCCCCCGGCGGGCCCGACAAGGAGAACCTGGAAGTCGCCGGCGCCTTCTCGGCGAAGTCGTTCGGGATCGAGCCGCAGCCGATCGCCCTCCGCGTCTTCGTCGAGGATTACCTGCCGGGCCGGGCCCGGGTGGTCTCGCCGCCCTATACCCTGTTCGTCCTGAGCGCCGAGCAGCATGCGATCTGGCTCACCGAGCAGTTGAGCAAGTGGCACCGGCAGTCCTTGGAGGTCCGCGACCGCGAGATGCTCCTCTACGAGGCCAACAAGCAGCTCCGGGCCATGTCGCCCGAAGAACTTGACCGGCCCGAGACGCGCCGGAAGATCGAGGCCCAGTCGCAGGCCGAGAAGGCCAACGGCCGGCGGCTCTCCGGCCTGGTGTTGACCGGCGAGGACCTGGTCAAGCAGGCCATGCGGAACCCCGAGTTCGGCGTCGGCCACCTGGAGCGGTGGGCCGAGATGTTGCAGATCCTCAAGGACATCTCGGGGAACCGGATGCCCTCGGTCGCCGACCTCCTCAAGCAGGCCGCGCAGGCCGAGAAGGGGCTGGCCGTCGCCCCGAGCAACAACGCCCCGACGGCCGGCAACATGAAATCCGGCGGCTCGGCCAAGCCCTCCACCCCCGCGCCCGGCGCCCCCAAGCCGCCGACGTCGGTTCCGGCGGTCGTCGACCGCGAGTCGACCCAGCAGCCGCCCGACACGAAGGAGGCGCCGCCCTCGCCCGGCTCCAAGCCCAAGTCGCCCCGGCTCACCCTGGCCCAGACGACCCTGACCGGCGGCGTCAAGGCCGCACCGCCCGGCGACCCGCCCGCGGCGCAGAAAGTCGACGAGGCCCTGGCCCAGCAGCGCGACCTCCTGGCCGAGTTCGAGAAGGTCGCCGACGAGATGAACCGGGTCCTGGCCAACCTGGAGGGGAGCACGCTGGTCAAGCGGCTCAAGGCCGCCTCCCGGCTCCAGACGACCATCGCCGGCAAGATCGGCGACGAGGTCGTCAACGCCTTCGGCCTGAGCCGGCCCAACTCCGCCACGCCCTCGCTCAAGCAGCTCTCCGAGCTGTCCGAGCAGGAGGCGAAGGGGAGCCAGACCGTCTCGCTCATCATGGACGACATGGCGGCCTACTTCGAGCGCCGGCAGTACGTCCGGTTCAAGACGGTCCTCGACGAGATGCGGCAGAAGGACGTCATCGGCTCGCTCCGACAGCTCGGCGACGACCTGAAGCTCGAACACGGCGTCTCGATCGCCCAGTGCGAGTTCTGGTCGGACACGCTCGACCGCTGGGCCGAGGACCTGGTCGACCCGGCCAACAGCGGGACCTGCCCCGGCTCGCGGTCGAAGAGCAGCCTCCCGCCGTCGATCGTCCTCGAAGTCCTCCAGATCCTGGAGAACGAGGTCAACCTCCGCGACGAGACCCGCGTCGCCCAGCAGGCCCGCAACGCGCTGGCCGCCGAGGAGTTCGGCAAGCAGGCGAAGGGGCTATCGAAGGCCCAGAATGGGCTCAAAGGCCGCGTCGAGAAGGTCACGGATCGGATCAAGGAGCTGCCCGACGCCGAGCAGGAGTTCGCCTACGAGATCGACCTCCTCGGCCAGGTCGCCGGGGTGATGGACGACGCGGCCGTCATCCTGGCGAAGCCCGACACCGGGGCCCCGGCCGTCGCGGCCGAGACCGACGCGATCGAGCTGCTCCTCCAGTCGAGGCGGATCAACCCCAAGGGCGGCGGGGGCGGCGGCTCGGCGCCCGGCGGCGGCGGTCGCGGGACCACCCGAGATTCGGCCCTGGCCCTGATCGGCAACGGCCTGAACCAGAAGGAGGTCCGCGAGGACAAGGGCACGTCGCAGGCCACCGGCGACTCCGGCCCGGCCCTCCCCGAGGAATACCGGTCCGGCCTGGACCAGTACTTCAACAAGCTCGAACGGGGCCCCGCCGGCCAATGACCGACCGACGGCTTTCTTCGCTCAATGTCCCGTCTCCCTCCCCTCTCCCTTTGGGAGAGGGGCCGGGGGTGAGGGGCGTCGCATCGCCGGAGAGGTCCG
>JAJYDH010000687.1 GCA_021777685.1 Planctomycetota bacterium
TCTTCGGCGAGGGCGGTGGAAGATACTCGTTTTCGACCGTTCGCCGACGTGCCATGCCCCTCACCCCAACCCTCTCCCAGAGGGAGAGGGAGCCAGTTATGCCTTCGAGAACCGGCTTGAGGCTCATTCACGGTTTTGGCTAAGGCCGCCCGGCGGGCGGGACGGAAACCCGGTAGCATGCCGGCGGCGCGATCGCCGAGCCTCGACCGGTCCCGGAGCCCCGGGGTAGACTGGGCGGATCGCCGATGGGCCGATCCGTCCGTCTTTCTTCCCGTCGGGCCCCCTCGGAGCCTGCTTGATGAGTCCTGCTTCCAAGGCCGGCCGGCCGGAGGCGACCCCTCCGGGCGCGACCGCATCGGCCCGGGTCGCCGACCTCGGCCTGATCGCGGCCTTCCTGGCCCTGACGTTCCTGCTCGGCGTCTTCCCCCTCAAGGACACCGACTTCTGGTGGCACCTCAAGGCGGGCGACCTGATCCGCCAGACCGGCGAGGTCCCGAAGGTCGACACCTTCACCTACGGCGCCGAGGGTCGGCCGTGGGTCGACCTCCACTGGGGGTTCCAGGTCGCCCTGAGCTGGGGATACGCCCTCGGCGGGGTCGTCGGCCTGAACCTGGCCAAGTGCTCGATCACCAGCCTGGCGGTCCTGCTGCTCATCACCTCCCGACGACCTAACTGGCCGATCTGGGCGATGCTTTTGGCCTGGTTGCCGGCCTTGCTCGTGCTGAGCGGGCGGATGTACATCAGGCCCGAGACGATCTCGCTCCTGTACCTGTCGATGGTCCTGGCGATCCTGTTCCGGTGGGACCGGCGGCCGTGGTTGGCGTTCGCCCTGCCGGTCGTGCAGGTGCTCTGGGTGAACACGCAGGGGCTGTTCCTGCTCGAACCGATCCTGATCGGTTTCGCCCTGGCCGACGCCGCGGTCCGCCCGGGCGCCTTCGGTCCCGAGCGCCGGGGGTGGTGGCGGACGGTCCTCGCCGCGACCTTCATGACTGGCCTGGCGTGCCTGTTCAATCCCTACGGCGTGGTCGGGGCGCTCTACCCGATCCAGCTCGCCCAGACGATGAGCAACAAGATCTTCTCGACCACCATCGGCGAGCTGAAGCCGCTCCTCGTCTTCATCGAGGAGGTCGGCCTGGACAGCCTGCCGCTCCAGCTCCATCTGATCACGATCGCCCTGGGCGGGCTCAGCTTCCTCGTGCCGATGATCTGGTCGATCTGGGCCGGGCTCGCCGATCGCCGGACCCGGGGCGAGCCGGCCGCCGAGCTTCCGAAGGGGAAGAAGCGTCGCGAGTCGTCGAAGGCCCGCAAGCAGGCCGAGGCCGAGCGCCGGGAGACGCTCGACTCCTGGCGTCCCAGCCTGTTCCGGGCCCTCCTGTTCGTCGCGTTCAGCCTGCTGAGCCTGGCGGCGACACGGAACAGCCACCAGTTCGCGGCGGTGGTCGGCACGGTGACGGCGTGGAACTTCGGCGAGTGGACCGCCGCGATCCGGGCCCGGCGGCTCCGGCTCGACCCCTCGTCGCCGGCCGCCCGGGGCTGGCCGAGGGCCGTCGCCTTCGCGGCCATCGCGCTGGTTTTCGCATCGGTCGCCTCGGGTCGGTTTTACACCTGGGCCGGCGAAGGGCGGACCGTCGGCCTGGGCGAAGAGCCGCTCTGGTTCCCCCGCGAGGCCGTGAAGTTCGCCGGCGGGCCGGGCATGCCCGACCGCCTGGTCGGCTTCCACAACGGCCACCCCGCCCTCTACGAGTATTTCTGGGCCCCGGGCAAGAAGGCGTACACCGACGCCCGGCTCGAAGTGATGGGCCCGGAGCTATACAAGCAGTACACCGACCTCAGCACGCGGATCGCCAATAACACGGGCGGCTGGGCCGAGGAGCTGGACCGGATGGGCCGGCCGGCGGTCCTGGTCGACAACGTGAACGAGGGGAACGCCAGCCTCTCGGCGACCCTGCTCGGCTCCCGGCACTGGCGATGCGTCTGGTTCGACCCGATCGCCTGCGTCTTCGTCCACGATTCCGCGTCGAAGGTGATCGAGGCCCACGGAGTCGACTTCGCCGCCCGCCACTTCGCCCGCGAGGCCGACGCCTCGACCGACGACCCGGCGACCCTCGCCGCGACAGCCAGGGCCCTCCGGTGGATCGGGACCCAGTGTCTCGCGAAGGCCGGCAACTCGGGCCAGGCCCCCGCGCTCTTCCTGCTGGGCCTCGATTACGCGAGGAAGCTCCGGGCGGTCGCCCCGAAGGCGCTCGACGGCTGGAAGCAGGCCGGGCTGATCGAGTCCCTCCGCGACATCATCCCCTCCGACGAGCCGATCCCCCGGTTCCGACTGCCCTTCGACCCGGTCTTCGACCTCTCGCCCGCCCGCGCGACGTATCAACTCTCCAGGGCCCTGGAGATCGCCCCCGACGACGGCTACATCCAGTTCTTCCTGGCCAGGATGTTCCAGTCGAGGGGGATGGACGAGGAGGCGTTGCCCGTCCTGGAACGATTCGCCGACCAGCCCAACCGGAACCTCTCGCAGCAGAAGGAGAAGGCCAGGGCCGTCGACCAGGCCGCCCGACTGAAGGCGAAGCTCGAGAAGGCCCCGTCGACGAAGTGGGCCAACCTCGGCGAGCTGGACCGGGTGGTCGCCGACCTGCTCAACGGCGGCCGGGCCTCGACCGCCGCCGACGTGATGGAGGCCGCCTATCGGGCCGAGGCCCGCCCCTGGGACTGGGCCGACCGCCTGGCCACGCTCCGCCTCCATCTCGGCCAGCCCGCCCGGGCCCGCGCCATCTGGCTCGGCGCCGGGACCGGCGCCCCCGAGGCGACCCGCGCCGCCCGGGTCGCCGCGACCTTCCTCGTCGAGGACAACCTC
>JAJYDH010000116.1 GCA_021777685.1 Planctomycetota bacterium
GAGTGCGGGAGCTTGCTCCCGCTTTCGGGACCCGGAGCTTGCTCCGGGCGGGACCGCCGCCGCGCGTCAGGCCCGCGGAGCAAGCTCCGCTCGGCAAAGCGGGAGCAAGCTCCCGCACTCCAGGGGAGCCAGGAAGGTCTCCGAACCTTGCCGAAAAAAGTGAGAGCCTGGCGAGGATCTCGGAGGCCAGTTCGGGCGTCGCACGCTCGTCGGCGTCGACGGCGAAGACCCAGTCGCCGGTCGCCAGGGCCAGGGCCGCGTTCCGCTGGCCGGCGAAGTCGTCGAATCGGCGGACGAGCACCCGGTCGGCCAGTTCCCGGGCGATCGCCTCGGTCCGGTCGACGCTCGATGCGTCGACGACCACGACCCGCTCGTCGGCCCAGGCCAGGCTTTCGAGGCAATCGGCGAGGTTCGCGGCCTCGTCCCTGGCGACGATCAGGGCGGAGATCCGGGGGCGAGGTTCAGGCATGACGGGCCGCCTTTCTGACCGCGCCGGCGACGGCCCGGCTCGGGAAATACAGCGTGTAGGCGACGAGGGCGGCGTCCAGCCGGCCGATCGCGGCGAGGACGATCCAGAGATGCCAGCGGACATCGGCGTGGCCGGCCAGGACGGCCAGCGAGCGAATCCCGGCGGGCCTGGCGGGCGCACTCGACTTCGATCCTGACGCCGGTTCGAGCGCGGCGCCGCTGGAGGCCCCGACGACGAACAGGTACTTGCCCATCGCATAGGCCATCCCCGTTAGGAGCCAGGCCGGTTGTCCTGCGCGGGCGAAGGCGGCCCACGCGATCGAGGCGTGGAGGGCCATGTCGCCCAGCTCGTCGAGGTTGGCGTCGAGCCAGCGGCCGAACTCGGAGGCCGTCCCCTGGAGCCGGGCCAGGTGGCCGTCGGCGGTATCGAGGACCAGCGCGAGGGCGAGCGCAGCCGCCGCCATCCACCGCGAGGCCCACGCCGGGCCGTCGACCGCCACCAGCGCCGAGGCCGCCAGGACCAGGCCGGCCGAGGCCATCGTCACCGCGTTGGGCCGGACCCGGGTGGGCTTCAGTGCCCTCGCCAGCAGCCGGGCCGGGCCGAGCGCCCAGAACCGGCCGATCGGCTGATAGGTCCGCCGGCGGATCAGCTCCTCGTCGGCGCCGGCCAGCCCGGAAGGGCGGTCGAGCCGCCAGATCACGGCCGACTCGGGGTTTCGCCCGCGATGGAGGGCCTTCCGGAGCCGGGCGGGATCATAGAGCCGGTCGGAGCGGAGGACGGCCGCGTTCTCGGGCGGCGGGCCGGTGACGAGCCGGAGCCTGGACCGGGCCGAGTCGCCGACGACGGCCCTGAGCCGGTCGTGCTCGTCGAGCCGGGCATGGACCGGGACGGGCCCCTCGCCGAATGCGCCGGCCAGCTCGATCAGGTGGTCGAGCACGGGTCGGCCCAGGACGCTCTCGCCGGCCAGGGGTCCTCGAGGCCCCCGGGGGCGGGCGTCGATGACGAGATGCGGCGTCGGTCGGATCATCGAGTGCGCCTCCTTGCGCCGGCCGGCTTCATCCGGTCAGAAGTGGAACCGTTGGAAGAACGCCTCCTGCCGGACGGTCCAGCCGTCCCGGCCGACCGCGAGGGCCTGGCGAGCCCGCCGGACCTCGCCGAGCCGGCCGAGGGCCTCGATCAGCGCGAGCGCGAAGCCTGGCCGCCGCGAGGCGAGGGCGAAGGCGAGCCGCGCGGGGAGCCAGGCCAGGTGTGCCGCGAGTCTCGGCCCGCACAGGTTCTTCCAGGCGAACAGCAGGGTGTTGCGCGCCGCCAGGAGGTCGCAGCCCGCCCGGCCGAACGCCGGCCCGAACGAGCCGAACCCCTTGTGGTAGGCCACCGACTCGGGCACGTAGTACCCTCGCCAGCCGGCCATCCAGCCCCGGAAGCCCAGGTCGAGGTCCTCGATCCGGCCGGGGAAGTAGATCGGGTGGTAGCCGCCGAGCGCCAGGAACTTCGAGCGGTCGACGGCCAGGACCGGCCCGGCGGAGGCCGTCAGGTCCGGGCGATCGACCCACGCCTCGTGGCCGGGGACCCGGCAGAGGCCCTGGACCAGGCCGAAGCGGGTCCGGACCCGGGTCCGCATCCCCTCGTATTCGAGCCCGTCGAAGGTCCAGCACGCCGGCGCGGCGAACAGGGCGTCGGGATGGCGATCGAACGTTTCGAGAAGCGGCCCGACGGCGTCGGGCGCGAGCTTGACGTCGTTGTTGAGCAGGAGGACGACCGGCTCGGCCATCCGGGCGAGCGCGACGTTGAACGACGCCAGCCCGCGATTCGGTTCGACCTCGACCCCGACTCCGGGCCAGTCGCGGGCGAGGGTTTCGAGGGACCCGTCGGTCGAGCCGTTGTCGACCACCGTGACCCGGCAGGGGACGGGCGACCGGCGCGCGGCCTCGACCACCGACGGCAGGCACTCCCCCAGGAGTTCCCGGCCGTTGTAGTTGAGCACGAGGATCCGGGTCGAGTTGCCGCCCACGGGGTCCGTCCCTCGGTTCGTCGCGGCGGCCCGCCTCGTGCGGGCCGGGAGAGGTCGGGGCGTACCTTACGAGCATCGCCCGATGAGGTCAACCCCGCGCCTTGATGGCGCGGGGTCGTGGCCTCGTCGGGCGGTCGAGATCTCAATAACCATAGCCGTGGCGCGAATAGTCGCCGCCCCATCCCCATCCCCATCCCCATTCCCGTCCCCAGCCCCACCAACCGCCCTGTCGCGGCCGATGCGGCGTGGGCGTTGGAGGAGTCGGGGCCACCGGCTTGGTCCCGCCTCCGGAGCCGGTGGTCCCGCCGGAGCCTGTGGTCCCGCCGGACCCGGAGCCGGTGGTCCCGCCGCCGCTCCCGGAGCCGGCGGTCCCGCCAGTTCCCGTGGTCGTCGTCGTGCCGGTCCCCGCCAGGAAGCCGACCAGGCCCGGCGAGTTCGGGCTGCCCAGGCCGGTGATGGCCTTATAGCCGGTCGAGGCGACCCCGGCCGAGGACGTGATGGCGTTGAAGTCGGTCGAGGGGGCCTTGTAGAGGTCGGGCAGGGTCTGAGACGGACCATCAAGAGAGCTACCCGGGTGGGCGATGGCGTAGCCCTGGTCCGCGATGGCGACCATCCCGGCGAAGACCGGGGAGCCGAGGCTGGTCCCGCCGACCTGGAGGGTCTGCCCCTGCGAGACGATGAAGACGCCCGAGCTGGGATTCGCGTCCAGGGAGACGTCGGGCGTGCTCCGGGTGCCCCCGGCGACCGACGACTGGTAGGCGGGCTTCGGCTCGAAGAAACTCGAGCCGCCGCCGGAGCCCGACCAGGCCGACTCGCCGGCGATCGCCCCCGAGGTGGTGATCTGGAGCGAGGTCCCGCCCACGCCCACGACGTTCGGGGAGATGGCGGGCCACTCGGCGCCGGGCCCGCTGTCGCCGGCCGAGGCGATGAACGTGATGCCGGTGTGGCCGGCCGGGGTGGTGAAATAGCCGTCGTAGGCCGTCTCACCCGCGAATTCGGAGGTGCCCCAGCTCATCGAGACCACGGAGACGCCCGGGAGGTTCCGGGCCGTGTTCACGGCCGCCAGCAGGTCGGTCAGGCTTGCCGAACTCGCCTCGACCAGGACGATATTCGCCCCGGGGGCGGCGGCATGGGCCATCTCGACGTCGAGCGCCGTCTCGGCGCTCCAGCCCGAATTGGCCGGGGTGCCCGCCGGGGCGTTGATCGTGAGCGTGATGGCGGGGAGGCCGTTATTCTGGTCGAAGGTGTTCAGGTCGCTCTGAATGGTCGGGTCGCTGTAGGCGTCGACGATCGCGATCGTCTGACCCGACCCGGTCCCCTTCGTCCCGTTGGAGAACGTGACCGCGTTCAGGCCATAGGCGGACACGAGTTGCGCGGGCGTCAGCCCCACGAGGGAGAGGACACAACGATCATCCAGTCGTTCCAGGCGCGGACGTGACGCGAGGCGGCTTCGCCGGTTCATGGATGTTCAACTCCGAGGTGCGCATCGATGGAGAGTCAGCCCCGTCTCGGCGTGTGCCCCCCGTCAGGAGTAGAGCACGCGGCGCGGACGGAGATCGCGGAGGGTGAGAAAACCCACCGTCAAACCCGAGGTGTTTCCAGCGGAAGTTACCCCGACCGGACGTCGGGGCGAGAGATTGACCTGGGGGGTCGACCGACGCGACCAGGTCGGCGATAGCATGGCCTCAATCGCCAACCCTGTCAGAGCAAGTTTAGCCCACGAACTCCGGGAAGTGAATGCCCGACGAGAATATTTTACAAATCGGCCGGATCGAGACTCATCCGGTGTACATCGACCCTCGGAACGACTCCAGGAGCTTCCCGGTGGCGATGATCCCCTCGGGGTCGGGGAGCTTGCTCCCCTCGTACTCGACGCCGACGTATCCGCGATATCCGGCGTCGGTCACGATCTTCATGATCCGGGCGAAATCGAGCGTCGCCTCGCGGCCGTCGGCCTTGAAGTCGTGGGATTCGGCCGAGACGCCCTTGGCTTAGAGCATCATCCGGGCGATCGCGTCGTAGACGTCGATCGTGTAGACCTCGCGGCGGTTTTTGGGGAAGTTGCCGAAGTCGGGAAGCGTGCCGAAGCTCGGACATTATATAAAAGCACACCTAAAAATCCATATTTTTCCAGGATTACTCTTGAACGGCGACACCGACTGCGACTAGATTTTCCGTACGGGATGGACGTAGAATTCTTTTCGAGGCATAGAGACAACTCTATGAATGGATATGTCGCTCCCCGTCGTTCGGGCGGAGAAATCCAGCGGGTTCACCCTCGTCGAACTGCTGGTCTGTCTCTTCATCATCGCGATTGGGGTCGGCCTGTTGATCCCGGCGGTCCAGGCCGCGAGAGAGTCCGCCAGGATGATGGGCTGCAAGAATAATCTCGATCAGCTCGGTATCGCCCTGTCGAATTACCTTGCTAGTTGAGGTGGACCCCATTGTCTAGACCAAAAAACGGCGATCCTTCGCTACTGTCTCGTCAGGCTTTCATGGCACCGACCTCACGATAGACCGCCCCCGGCGTCCGGTCTCCTAAAGACTGATGCGGCCTCTCTTCGTTGTAGAAGCCGAAGTATCGCCCCAACCCTCGTCGCAGCTCCAGGACCGTCTCGTAGCACCAGATGTAAATGTCCTCGTATTTCACGCTCCTCCACAGCCGCTCCACGAACACGTCGTCCAACGCACTCCCGGGCCGGACCGGGTGATTTCAGGGCAAAGAATCGGCCAAGCTTCCTGTACTATCTGGACTACTCCGGCCGCCCAAAAAATGCGATTTCCCGCAATTTCGGGAACCAACTCGCAAGGGTTTGCAAAAGCGACCTTTTTGCGTAAGATGATTCGCGACAGGATGCTTCCGGGATTTTCGGCCATCGAGACGGCCCGCTTTGCAACAACGAGGTTGCGGGTTCGACCCACGTCGTCTCCACTGAGCCCTAGCCCGGCGATCGGTTCACTCTTGCTCGAAGGTTGGCCGTCCGGGCGTAAACCGTCGCGGAGGCCGAGCCAGGGCCCCGGCGAACGTCGCGGCCGACGCCTGTCCCGCGACTCGCGGCAACTCCATCTGGGAGTTGTCCCGCTTTCGATCGTGGGACCCTGACGATCGTCTTTGGCACTCCGGGCCGGCGCGTGTTATCCTGCTCGTCGGGTCGTCCGGGCGCATTCAAGTCCGGGGTCGCGAGCGGAGGAGATGGCGATGACGCGAGTCCGGGGTTTCTGCTTGTCCTTCTCGATCCTGGCCGGCGGGATGATCGGCCCGGGGAGTGCCTCGGGGGCCGACGGGGCGGAACCGGCCAGGCCGGCGACCGTCAAGGTCGAGAAGGGGCCGATCACGGTCACGACGACCCTCAAGGGGATCGTCGAGTCCGGCCGGATGGACGAGGTCGCGATCAACATCGAAGCGTCCACCCTGCCGCTGACGGTCGAGACGGCCGTCGATCACGGGACGGCCGTCAAGAAGGGGGACATCCTCGTCGGCCTCGACCTGGAGAAGATCGAGCTGGCCATCAAAGACCTCGGAGTCGAGCTGATGCACGCCGAGCTGGCCCTGAAGCACGCCGACCGCGAATTGCCGGTCCTGGAGAAGCTCCAGCAGATGGACCTGGCCGCCGCCGAGCGGTCCAGGGCGCGATCGGCCGAGGACCTCGCGCGGTTCCTGAAGACGGACCGGCCCCTGTCGGTGCTCGGCGTCGAGTTCAACGACAGATCGGCCGACTTCCAGCTCGAGACGGCGGAGGACGAGCTGGCCCAGCTCGTCAAGATGTACCGCTCCAAGGACCTGACCGAGGAGACGGAGCGGATGATCCTCAAGCGCCATCAGTTCCAGGTCGAGATGGCGAAATACTCGATCAAGCTCGCCCGAAATCAGGGCGAGCAGACCCTGAAGGTCGACCTCCCCCGCCGCGAGCTCGCCGCCCGCGAGGAGGCCGATCGGCAGTCCCTCGCGTTCGAGAAAGCTCGCGACCTGGCGCCCCTGGAGATCGGCCAGAAGCGCCTGGCCCGCGACAAGCTGGCCTACGAGCTGGAGAAGAACGCCGACAAGCTGGCGAAGCTCAAACGCGACCGCGAGTCGATGGTCGTCCGGTCCCCCTCCGACGGGATCGTCTTCCACGGCAAGGCCACGCACGGCCAGTGGACGACCGCCTCCGGCGTCTCGCCCAGGCTCTCGAAGGGGGGCGTCCTGACCCCTCAGGAAGTCTTCATGACCGTCGTGGCGCCCCGGCCCGCCTTCGTCCGGTGCTCGGTCGAGGAGAAGGACCTTCACCTGCTCCACCCGGGGATGCAGGGCCGGGCGGTTCCGACCGGCTACCCCGACCGGAAGCTGCCGGCAAGGCTGGTCGCGATCTCCGCCGTCCCGCTGTCGGCCGGGGTCTTCGACGCCCGGGTCGAGGTCGACCTGTCCGTGACGCCGGCGGTCCTGCCGGGGATGGCGTGCTCGGCCCGGATCGTCTCGTACCGGAAGGATGACGCCCTGACGGTCCCCGAGTCGGCCGTCTTCGCCGACCCCGACGGCGAGGAGCATCATGTCTTCCTCCCGGGGGGCGATGGGAAGTCGACAAGGCGAGCGGTCGTCGTGGGCAAGGTCGTCGGCGGCCGGGCGGAGATCCTGGACGGCCTGAAGGAAGGCGACGAGATCCTGGCCGCCAAACCGTGAAAGATCACCCATTCAATGACTTCCTGTTTTGGAGTGCGGGAGCTTGCTCCCGCTTTGTCCCCGGGAGCTTGCTCCCGGCGGTGGGCGTCTTAAAGATTCGGGAGCAAGCTCCCTCCGTGAAAGCGGGAGCAAGCTCCCGCACTCCAAAGAGTCCGCCGTGAAAACGGGGCGTTATTGAATCGACGATCCGAAGGGACGCCATGCTCCACCGATCGCTCGTCCTGCTCGTCCTGGCCGGCTCGATCTGCCCGGCCGCGCCCGAGGACCCTCCCGCCAGGACGGAGGCCCGTCCCGCCGAGGCGCCGCCGGACCTGCACCCGAAGCCCGCCGAGTCGGTCCCGGCCGAGACGCTCGAAGCGTCGATCCGCCGAGGGGTGGCGTTCCTGGTCTCGCACCAGAACAAGGACGGGTCGTGGGGCTCGCCCAGCCTGACCGGCGTGGCGATCATCGCCGGGATCGGCTCGCACCACGCCTTCGGGGTCGCCGTCACGTCATTGAGCGTCTCGGCCCTGATCGAGCTTGATGACGAGTCCGAGGCCGTCCGGCGGGCGATCGAACGGGGAGAGTCGTACCTCCTGAAGGAACTCCCGCTCGTCCGCCGCGATGACTCGATGCTCATCTATAACGTCTGGGCGCACGGCTACGGCATCCAGGCCCTCTGCCGGATGTACCGACGGCTGCCCGACGAGGGGCGTCGCGAGGCGATCCGCGACCAGATCCGCCACCAGTTCGACCGGCTCGCGCGATACGAGTCGGTCGAGGGGGGCTGGGGATACTACGACTTCGGGGCCGGGACGCAGCGGCCCGACTCCTCTTCGACCAGCTTCGTGAACGCCGCCGTGCTGGTGGCCCTCCACGAGGCCCGCGAGATCGGCGTCGAGCCGCCGCCCCGGCTGGTCAGGCGGGCCGTCGAGGCGACCGAGTCGCAGCGCAAGCCCGACTTCTCGTACCTCTACGGGACCTATCTCCGCCAGCGTCCGACGATGGGGATCAACCGGCCGGGCGGGAGCCTGGGGCGGTCGCAGGCGTGCAACCTCGCCCTCCGGCTCTGGGGCGACCCCAAGGTGACGGACGGCGTGATCCGCGAGTGGCTCGACCGCCTGATCGTCCGCAACGGCTGGCTCGACATGGGGCGGAAGAAGCCCATCCCCCACGAGTCGTTCTTCATGGTCGCCGGCTATTTCTACTACTTCGGCCACTATTACGCCGCCCGAGAGATCGAACTGCTCCCCGAGGCCGACCGGCCGTTCTACCGGGACCACCTGGCGCGAATCCTGATGAACGTCCAGGAACCGGACGGGTCGTGGTGGGATTATCCACTCTACGAGTACCATCGGCCCTACGGGACGGCCTTCGCCCTGATGTCGCTGCGGCTCTGCCGGAAGCCGGCCGGGGCCGGCGCGAGGGGGGATTGATCTCCCGTCGGGAATTGGCGAAGTTTACGCTTGAAAAGACGAAGGGACCTTTCAGCCCGGTGTAATCATGGGTTTCCAGCTCAAATCCGAAGAGCCCTTGGAGAGGGGCTTCCGTCGGATCGTCAAGGACCAGATCGACAAGGCGCTCGGCGACCTGAACGGGCCGTCGGACGAGGTCGTCCATGAGGTCCGCAAGCGGTTCAAGCGGGTCCGCGCCGTGCTCCGGCTCGCCAGGCCCGGGCTCGGCCGCAAGCTGTATGAGCGGGAAAACGCCCGATTCAGGGACGCGGCCCGGCCGCTCTCCGAGGTCCGCGACGCCGAGGCCCTCGTCGAGGCCTTCGATGCCCTCGTCGGGTCATCCGTCGATCCGGGACCATGCCAGAGCGTCGAGGCGATCCGCCGTGCCCTGGCGGCCCGGAAAGAGGACCTATCGCGCAGGGTCTTCGGCGAGGGAAATCCACTGGAGTCGGCGGCATCGGCCGTCGCCGAGGCCCGGCGCGGCGTGAAACGGTGGAAGGTCGCGGGCGACGGCCGGGATGTCCTCGAAGCCGGCCTGAAGCGGATCTATCGGCGAGGCTCCCGCGCCTTCCGCGAGGCCACGGCCAGCCCGTCCGACGAGCACCTCCACGAGTGGCGGAAGCGGGTCAAGGATCTCTGGCACGTCCTGGAACTCCTCCGGTCGATCGGGCCGGATGACCTCCGGGGCCGGGCCGAGGAGGCGCACCAGGTCGCGGATCTCCTGGGCGACGACCACGACCTCGCGGTCCTCCGCCTGGCGATCGCCGATCCGGACGCGGGGTTCGGGACCGAGTCCGAGGTCGCTCCCATCCTCGCGCGGCTCGACCGGCGGCGCTCCGAGATCCAGGCCGAGGCCATTTCACTGGGGAGATCCGTCTACGCCCGGAAGCCCGGGGCGTTCGTGGAACTGGCCGGACTTTCCCGATGACCCGGCCCTCGGCGGCGTGTCCGTCGCGATCTCGGGCGCCGATTGCATCATCCGGACGGATCGGGGATGATCCGGGGGCCCGACGCTTGACCTTTTCCTCGATCCTCATCAGGTCGCCAGCATGAAAATCGCCTTCCTCGCCGCGTTCGTCGCCCTCGGCGGGTCGATCTGCCTCGCGTCCGGCCTCCCTCGGGGCGGCCCGGAGTCGCAGGGCGTGTCCTCCTCGGCCCTGCTGGCGTTCATCGAGGCGGCCGACCGTGACATTGACGCGATGAACAGCTTCATGCTGGTGCGTCACGGCCGGGTGGTCGCGGAAGGCTGGTGGTCTCCCTACGAGGCCGAGGCTCCCCACTCGCTCTATTCGCTCAGCAAGAGCTTCACCTCCACGGCCGTCGGCCTGGCGATCGCCGAGGGCAAGCTGAGCGTCGACGACGAGGTCCTGAAGTTCTTCCCCGACGACGCGCCGGCGGAACCGGGCAAGAATCTGAAGTCGATGCGGGTCAGCGACCTGCTCCGGATGTCCACCGGGCATCAGGAGGAGCCGAAGCGGACCCTTGACGAGCCGTGGACCAGGACTTTCCTCGCCCAGCCCGTCCCGTTCAAGCCCGGGACGCACTTCCTCTACAACACGTCGGCGACGTACATGCTCTCGGCGATCGTCCAGAAGGCCACCGGCCAGACGGTGCTCGACTACCTCCGGCCTCGGCTCTTCGAACCCCTCGGGATCGACCATCCGACCTGGGAGGCCAGCCCTCAGGGAATCTCGGCCGGCGGCTACGGCCTGAGCGTCCGCACCGAGGACATTGCCAAGTTCGGCCAACTCTACCTCCAGAAGGGGAAGTGGGAGGGCAAGCAACTGGTGCCCGAGGCGTGGGTCGAGGCGGCAACCGCCCGGCAGACTTCCAACGGGAGCAATCCTGGCAGCGACTGGGATCAGGGCTATGGCTACCAGTTCTGGCGGAGCCGCCACGGCGCCTACCGGGGAGACGGGGCCTTCGGGCAATACTGCGTCGTCCTGCCCGAGCAGGACGCCGTCATCGCGATCACCAGCGGCGTGAAGGACATGCAGGCCGTCCTGAACGTGGTCTGGGACAAGCTCCTCCCCGCGCTCAAGGAAGGCACCCTGCCCCCGGACGATCAAGCCCGGCGGAAGCTCGAAGACAGGCTGAAAGGGCTGAGCATCCGCCCCCAGCAAGGCACCGCCTCACCTTCGAAGATGATCGGCAAGACGTTCGCATTCCCGGCCAACGACCGCAAGCTCGAATCGATCACGCTGGAGGCCGACGGGGACAAGGACACGACCACGATCGTCGTCCGCTCCGGCGGCGTCGACCGGCGGATCGTCTGCGGCTCCGGCTCCTGGAAGCGAGGCCGGATCGCCCTGGGCCCGCTCCCCGAGCAGCCCGCGGCGGCCAGCGGCGCCTGGACGGGCGACGACACCTATACCGCGAAGGTCTGCTTCTACGAGACCCCATTCCAGGCGACCCTCCGGCTCAAGTTCGCCGGCGACGAGCTGCGCTTCGAGTCCCAGTCGAACGTCGGCTTCGGGGCGACGAAGCAGCCCGCTCTCGTCGGGAAGCTTCGCTGAGCCGATCCGGACCCTGAACGCCCAACTCGAACGGTACAACCGACATGACGACCGGACGACGGACCCTTCGTTTCGAGAGTTTCGACGAGATCATGCCCGAGCTGGAACGGCTCCTGGAGGGCCATACGACCGTGGGGTCCTGGTCGCTCGCGCAGATCTGTCGACACCTGGCGACCGTCTCGCGCCGGGTGGTCGACCTGCCGGCCTCGACCCCCTCCGACCCCTCCCAGTGGGTCGGCGAGGACCAGAAAAGGCGGGTCCTGGAAACCGGCATGATCCCCGAGGGAATGCCCGCCCCGCCGGAAATCCTGCCCTCGGAGACGCTCGACGAGCGCGAGGAGGCCGAGGGCGTGCGGTCCGCCATCGCCCATTATCTGGCCTCGCCCGGCCCCGCGATCCCTCACCGCATCTTCGGCCCGCTGACCCGCGACGAATGGGACCGGCTGCAACTGATCCACTACGCCCACCACCTCAGCTTCGCGATCCCGGCGGGGGATTGACCACGCCCCGGCCTGGCCGGGCGTTCGACGAGATCCAGCAACCGCCGGATTCTTCCAGGAGTCGCAACGAATGAGACGATCGATCGCGGGAGTCGTGGGCCTGGCCCTCCTGACGGGAGGGCTGGCCCTCCGAGGTGCCGAAGCCCCTGTCCTGAAGTCGGGGGTCGACATGACGTTCGTCGACCCGAAGGTCCGCCCGCAAGACGACCTCTTCCGCCACGTCAACGGCAAGTGGCTGGCCGAGGCCCCCATCCCGGCCGACCGGCCGCTCGACGGGGCCTTCTACAAGCTCCGCGACAAGTCCGAGGCCGACCTCCGCGCGATCATCGAGGAGTCGGCCGCGAAGGCCGACGCCGCGCCCGGATCGGAGGCCCGCAAGGTCGGCGACCTCTTCGCCAGCTTCATGGACGAGGCCCGCGCCGACAGCCTCGGCATCGACCCCGTCAACGACGAGCTGGCCGACATCGCGGCGATCAAGGACAAGGCGGGCCTGCTCGGCGAGTTCGCCAGGCTCGCCCGGACCGGCACCGACGTCCCGTTCGGGGTCTCGGTCGACACCGATGCCAAGAAGTCCGACCAGTACATCATCTCGCTCTCGCAGGGCGGGATCGGCCTGCCGGACGAGTCGTATTATCGGCTGGAGAAGTTCAAGCCGATCCTGGATGCCTACCGGGCCCACATCCGGAAGATGTTCGAACTGGCCGGGCTCCCCGACCCCGCCGGGTCCGCCGAGAAGATCGTCGCCCTGGAAACCCGGCTGGCCAAGGAGCACTGGGACCGGGTCAAGAACCGCGACGACGTCCTGACCTACAACAAGAAGTCCATCAAGGAGCTGGCCGACCTGACGCCCGGATTCGACTGGGCGGCCGAGTTCGACCGGATGGGCGCGAAGGGGGTCGAGGAGGTCGTCGTCCGCCAGCCGAGCTTCTTCACCGCGATGGCGAAGGCGATCGACGAGGTCCCGCTCTCGACCTGGAAGACCTGGCTCGACTGGAGCGTCCTCCGGAACCATGCACCGCTCCTGAGCAAGCCGTTTGTTGATGAGAGCTTCAACTTCTACGGCAAGACCCTGACCGGGACCCAGGAGATCAAACCCCGGTGGAAGCGCGGGGTCTCGGCGGTCGAGAGCGCCCTGGGCGAAGCGGTCGGCAAGCTCTACGTCGCGAAGACCTTCCCGCCCGAGGCCAAGGCGCGGATGCGGCAGCTCGTCGCCAACCTGATCGAGGCGTATCGTCGGGACATCCAGTCGCTCGAATGGATGGGCCCGGAGACGAAGCGGAAGGCCCTGGAGAAGCTGGCCAAGTTCACGCCCAAGATCGGCTATCCTGACAAGTGGCGCGACTACTCGAAGCTGGAGATCCGCCGCGACGACCTGGTCGGCAACCTCCAGCGGTCGGCCGAGTTCGAGACCGACCGCCAGTTCGCCAAGCTCGGCAAGCCGGTCGACCGCTCCGAGTGGCTGATGACCCCGCAGACGGTCAACGCGTATTACAACCCGGGGATGAACGAGATCGTCTTCCCCGCCGCGATCCTCCAGCCGCCGTTCTTCGACCTCAAGGCCGACGACGCCGTGAATTACGGCGGCATCGGGGCCGTGATCGGCCACGAGATCGGCCACGGCTTCGACGACCAGGGCTCGAAGTACGACGGCGACGGCAACCTCAACGACTGGTGGACCGACTCCGACCGCAAGGAATTCGACGCCCGGGCCAAGAAGCTGATCGAGCAATACGACGGATTCGAACCGGCCGAGGTCCCCGGCCAGCACGTCAACGGCGCGCTGACGATCGGCGAGAACATCGGCGACCTCGGCGGCCTCACCATCGGCTACAAGGCGTACCGGATCGCCCTGGGCAACGCCGAGGCCCCCGTCCTCGACGACCTGACCGGCGACCAGCGGTTCTTCACCGGCTGGGCGCAGGTCTGGCGGGCCAAGTACCGGCCGGCCGAGCTGGCCCGGAGGCTCGCCGTCGACCCCCACTCGCCGGCCGAGTTCCGCTGCAACGGCGTGGTCCGCAACATCCCCGAGTTCTACAAGGCGTTCGGGCTCAAGGAGGGCGACAAGCTCTGGCTGTCGCCCGATCGCCGCGTGCAGATCTGGTGATCCGGAGCCCCACCGGGGCGCGAGGGCCAGTCCCCGCGCCCCGAGGGACGGGATTGGTCGACAATTATT
>JAJYDH010000688.1 GCA_021777685.1 Planctomycetota bacterium
GGGCCTGATGCGGGCGGCGACGGCCGCGAGCCCGGCCGGGCCGCCGCTCCGGCTGGGGATCTTCAGCGTCACCGGCGGCACGGTCCTGGAGTCGTGGAAGCCGAAGGACGTCGGGCCGCTCGGCAAGCTCCCTTCGATCCTCCGGCCGCTGGAGCCGTTCAAGGACGATTTGCTTGTCCTCTCCGGCCTGGCCCACCAGGGCCAATCCGAGGGGCTCAACGGCCACGAGCACTGCGCCTTCCTGCACCTGACCGGCGCCCCGAAGGCCAGCAAGGTCGACGGCAAGGTCCGCGTCGGCGTCTCCGTCGACCAAGCCGCCGCGAGGGCGACGGCCGACCAGACCTACCTGTCGTCGCTCGAAGTCGGGCTCAGCAACAACGAGACGAAGTACTCGTTCCGGACGCCCGACACCTACGTCCCCTACGAGGCCAACCCGCGACTGGTCTTCGAGCGGATGTTCCGGGGCCGCGCGCCGGTCGTCCCCAACTGGAGCCGCCGTGGGGTCGTCCGGGCTGAGCAGATCCAATCATCCGCCCGTCCCGAGTCCCCCGACCGCGCGGTGATCGACCTGGTGCTCGACGAGGCCAAGACGCTCCGCCGCGACCTCGGCCGGGCCGACCGGCACAAGCTCGACGAGTACCTCCACTCGGTCGAGTCGATCGAGAAGCGGGTGACGTTCCTCGAAGCCCGGCAGGCCCAGGAGGCGCTCGACGCCGCCGACCCCGGCCCGTCGAAGATCATCCTCCCCACCAACCTCCCGGCCGAAGGGCTGCCGATCTGGAAGGTGACGCAGCCCGTCGAGCGCGATCCGGAACGGCACGGCGAGTACATCGCCCTGATGGCCGACCTGATCGTCCTGGCCTTCCAGACCGACACGACGAGGGTCGCCACCCTCGCCGCCGGGAGCGACGAGGCGTCGTTCCCCGGGGTCGTCACCGTCGGCTACGAGCGGCACTGCCACACCCTGGAGCACCAGGGCAACGCCGCGAGGGTCGAGGACGCCGACCCGATCGCCCGCGAGGCCTGCCGCCAGATCCACGCCTGGTACACGTCGCTGTTCGCCCAGATGGTCGCCCGGATGAAGTCGATCGACGAGGGGGGCTCGACCCTGCTCGACAACACCCTGCTCCTCTACACCTCCTACATGGCCGACGGAGGCCACGGCCGCGAGGACTACCCCGTCCTCCTCGCCGGCAAGGCCCAGGGCACCCTCCGCCCCGGCCGCCACATCGCCTACCGCGACAAGACCCCGGTTTCCAACCTCTTCGTCGAGATTCTCAACCGGGTTGGTATTAAAACCGACGAATTCGGCGATAATAAGACCGCCAAGAATGCGAGTTACGACGGGCGGCTGCCGGGGTTGGTGTGATCCGGATCGAAATCGTTGGAATGTCATCGAGGTCTGAGGGATGGGAGCGAACCGATTCGAGATTTCGTTGTCTCCTCGACTCGCGGACTGCTCGCCAGAAGGGCTTCGTTATCGGAAAGCGTGCATTTTCATCGATGGTCGCCAACTCATCGAACTCGTTCGGTCCGCTGAGGAACCCTGGGTTCGTGCCGAGCACCGGGAACGACTCGCGCAATTCGACGACCCCGGCGAGTTCCGGTTCGAACCGGGCGACTACCACTGCCTGCCGGCCTCGATGGTGATATTGCCGACTCGCAACCTGCTGGATCAGCCCGATGATCCCGGATTCGTGCTGGGACCGGACGATCCCAGGCGAGGGAAGGCCACCGTTCTGGGCTGCACCTGCGGCATCGTGCAATGCTGGTTCCTCCAAGTTCGAGTGCAAATTCTCTCGGATCTCGTCATCTGGTCCGAATTTGGCCAATTCTACCGTCCGCATTGGCAATATGGGCTCGGGCCTTTCACGTTCGACCGACGGCAGTATGAAGAGGAACTGAACCGGGCCGATTGATTTGGTACATGGGCTCAGCGGGGACCTAACTCGAAGTCTAGTCGTTGCCAAATTCACCGATATTGTCGGACGAATCCGTGAGCAAGTTTTCGAAGACATTGAACCGCGTCCTTCGCGGCAACGCCGACGCGAACATCCGTTTCGACGACCTCTGCCATCTGCTCGTTCATCTGGGCTTTTCCGAGCGAATCCGGGGCGATCACCATATCTTCGTCCGGGACGGCGTGGTGGAGATCCTGAACCTTCAGCCCCGGAATAGCCGGGCTAAAGCCTACCAGGTCAAGCAGGTCCGTGAGATCATCCTCCTGTACGGCCTGGCGGGCGAGCCGGAATCAGAGACTCCGGTCGAGGGGGATTCGAACGGCGAGGACGGAGAACAAGCACATCGGGGGGACGAAGAAGGTGAATAATTTCTACGAGATCATTCTCTATTGGAGTCGGGCCGATCAGGCGATCATCGCCGAAGTTCCCGAGCTTCCGGGCTGCGCGGCGGACGGCGCGACGTACCAGGAAGCACTGGCGAATGTGGAAGTCGTCATCCGGGAGTGGATCGAGACGGCGCGAGAACTCGGGCGACCGGTGCCGGAGCCGCGAGGCCGACTGATGTTCGCTTGATGTGATCGGGGACGAGAGGATAGCAATGACCTACAAAGTCGCATTTTATCAATCGGAAGAAGGGTATAGCGTCACCGTCCCCGGCCTTCCGGGCTGCTGCTCGCAGGGGACCGATGAAGCGGAGGCTCTGGCGAACATCGCCGACGCCATCCGCGAATACCTCGAAGTCGCGGCGGAACTGGCCGAGGAAGCCGAGACACGCAAAATCTAGGTCAATATTGATACGTAGGGTGGGTCGAGCCTCGGGCGAGCCCCACCACGGTTTCGGGCGGTGGGGCTCGCCCGAGGCTCGACCCACCCTACAAGATCCAT
>JAJYDH010000117.1 GCA_021777685.1 Planctomycetota bacterium
TTGACGCCGCCTCCTCGCTCACTCACGGCTGGAATCCGCCCGCCCTCATTCTTTCCCAGGTGATTGCCGGCATTGCTCCCGTGGAACCGGGCTGGACCACTTTCCAGGTCATGCCGAGGGAGGCCTTCTTGAAATCCCTCAAGGTGGTCGTTCCTTCCATCAAGGGCAATATCACCGTCGGTGTGGAGAAGACGGAGTCTACCTATTGCCTGTCTCTTGAGGCCCCTGAAAAGACCACGGCCATCGTTGGCATCCCCTGGGGGGCGTTCAAAAGCCTCGATGACATTCAGGTCAACGGGACCACGATCTGGAAGGAGGATTTCCAGGGCAGCGTCCCGGGAGTTACCTGGGTTGGAGACGATGCGGGTTATCTCCGGTTCAAGGTGGGGCCCGGGATCTGGAGATGGGTGGCCCGGGGCAGCGTGATTCTCGCCTCCCCCAAACCCCCGGCCGCCTCGCCCCGACCAGAGACCTCGCTTGACCCGAGGGGCTGGACTGCCTCGGCCTCGGTTGCCGATGGCACTTTTCTCTTCAGCGGCGCGAAGATCCCGATCGATTCGGCCGCCGCCAATGCCATCGACGGCGATGCCTGGACCGGTTGGCGCGACATGACCCAGACCCAATATCCCGGCCAGTGGTTTCAGGTCGATATGAAGAAGGAGCAGACCTTCAGCAAGATCGTCCTGGATAACACCTGGGCCCTGTGGGATTCTCCCGCGGGTTATTCAGTGACCGTCTCGGCCGACGGCAAAAGCTGGAGCGAACCCATCTCCAAAGGCGCCGGCCAGCTCGGGATCACCGCCATCCGCTTTCCCCACCAGAAGGCGCGCTATCTCCGCATCACCCAGACCGGGGCCAGTTCGAAGTATCACTGGTCGATTTATGAGTTGAAGGTTTGTCTGGAGAGGTAGAGTGCAGAGCTTCACCCGAGCCATCTTGCTCGGGGATCGAAAAGGAGAGTCGCCGCGACTTTCCGCCTTGCAACGGCTCTCGCCCGCGCCTCGCCCGGAAAATGGGGACGGGCACCCGGCCCGCACCACACCTTCCCCGTGCGACGACCGATCGAGGGGCCGGGAGCCCGTCCCCATTTTCCTCGCCGGTGGGCGGTCCGTGCGCGAAACTCCCTGACGATCGGTCTATCAGTTGGGACGTCCTTTCGCGGCCGTCGAGGTAGGACCGACACTCCTCCACCCTACGGCACCAGGTAGGGGCGGACCCGTTCCGCGAGGAGCTTGTAGCCTTCGGGGGAGAAGTGGAGGCGGTCCTTGACGAACAGCTCGGGGCGGGCCCGGCCGTCGGGGGCGAGGGTGATGTCGTAGGCGTCGACGAAGCCGACCCTCGGCATGTCCAGGGCCATCTGGCGGATCAGCCGGTTCAGCTCGCGGTTCTTGTCCGCCTCGCCCCAGCGAGCGGGGGCCGGGCTGGTGGCGATGTAGAGGATCTCCGCTTTCGGCAGCCGGGCGTGGACCACGCGGACGAAGTCGGCGAAGTCGCCCGCCACTTGCGCGGGGGTCCGGCCGGCGTGGAGGTCGTTGCCGCCGGCCCGGAGGAAGATCTGCCTCGGCTCGTGGGGGAAGATCAGGCGGTCGGCGAAGTGGGTGGAATCGACGATCTCGGTCCCTCCGAAGCCCCGGTTGATCACCTTGGAGTCGGGGAAGTCGTCGGCGAGCGTCTTCCAGAGCCGGACCGTCGAGGAGCCGATGAAGAGGGCCCCCCCCTTGGGCGGGGCTGCCTGGCGATCGGCCGCCTCGTAGGCGGCGACCTCCTTCTCCCACTGGGCGTAGTTCCGGGCGGCGGCATAGGAGGGCCGTCCCCCCTCCTGGGCGGGCAGGTCCGCCGAGAGCAGGCCGAGCGCGACGATCGCGGCGGTGACGGGGGTCTTCATGCGGGCGGTCCTCGGGGTGATGATCGGTCGGCGGGTGGGCGGGCGCCCGGCGAGATCCGGCGCGGCTCCATCGTACAGTGCCGTCGGGGGGTCGCAAGGGGGCCGATCGGGGGCGACTGGCCCGGAGGGCGCCGGGGGGCGATTTCCGGGTCCTGCCGTCGGCGAGTGTCGGATCGGCCCGGATTCGGGCAAGGTGGAGGGCAAGGACGGCCGATCAGTGGACGAGTCGGGTCGTCCCGGGAGGATGGAAGGATCGATCATGCTCCGACTCGTCGCGGTCGCGGTCGCGGTGCTCATCGCCGGGTCGGGCTGGCCGGCCGGGGCGCAGGTGTTCGACCTGGTGAACCTGGGGCACCTCAACAGGAAGCTCGCCGGCCGGGTGGACGACTACACCCGGAACCACGGCGAGGACCGCCGGCTCTGCTCGCCGATCCTGGGGATGAAGCGCGACCTTTACGTCTACCTGCCGCCGGGATATGACCCCTCGATCGCCTATCCGCTGGTCGTCTACCTCCACGGCGCGGACATCGACGAGCATGCCTTCCTCGACCCGAAGGACCTGATCGCCCTGGACGCGATGATGGCGCGGGGGGAGATCCCGCCGATGGTCATCGCCTCCCCGGACGGGACCTACGAGGGCACGAATCGGATCTTCTCGACCCATTCGCTCTACGTCAACGGGCTGGGCGGTCGGTTCGAGGACCACCTCATCGCGGAGGTCGTGCCGTTCCTGACGCGGGCCTACTCGATCCTCCCGGACCGCCGGGCCCACGCCCTGCTCGGGATCTCGGCCGGCGGCTACGGCGCGATGGGGCTGGCCCTGAAGCACCGCGACGTCTTCGGGGTCGTCGCCACGCTCGGCGGGCCGCTCAACATGCTCTATTACAATTGCCAGGGCCGCTACGCGGACGACTTCGACCCGGCCACCTACCGCGAGCGGGTCGACTACGACCCCGACGAGGTCATCGCCCGGTACTACCTCGGGCTCGTCCGCCGGAGGGTGAAGCAGTTCCTCAGGCCGGTCTACGGCGAGGGGCAGCAGGTGATCGGCAAGCTCCGCCGGGACAACCCGGCCGACCTCCTGTCGACGACCGACCTCCGCCCCGGCGAGCTGGCGATCTACGTCAACTATCCCGGCGAGGACAACTACAACTTCGACTCGCAGGACAGGTCGTTCGCCTGGATCGCCGAGCGCCGGGGGGTCGCCGTGACCCTGGGCGTCGTCCCGAAGGCCCGCCATAACCTCCCCTACTTCGAGGGGGCCGAGCTGCCCGCCTTCGAATGGATCGGCCGCCAGGTCCCGCCGGCGTCCCCTCGACGATGATCCGCGAGGCGGGTCGCGGGCGGTCGAATCGGGGTGGATTCGGGCAAGCCGGGCGGCGATGATGGCCGATCAGTGGAGGAGGCGGGTCGTCCCGGGACGGTGGAAGGATCGAAGATGAACATGCTCCGACTCGTCGCGGTCGCGGTGCTCATCGCCGGGTCGGGCCGGCCGGCCGGGGCCCAGGTGTTCAACAGGGTCAACCTGGACCGGCTCAACGGCCGGCTGGCCGGGCGCGTGGTCGATTACACGTCGAACCACGGCGAGGACCGCCGGCTCTGCTCGCCGATCCTGGGCCAGAAGCGCGACCTTTACGTCTACCTGCCGCCGGGCTACGACCCGGGGCTCGCCTACCCGATGGTGCTCTACCTCCACACGGCCGAGATCGACGAGCACACGCTGATCGGCCGGGGGATGATCGACGAGCTGGACGGGATGATCCGGCGAGGCGAGTTCCCGCCGGCCATCGTCGCGTGTCCCGACGGGACGTATGAGGGGAACAACCGGCTCAAGGACCGCCACTCGCTCTACGTCAACGGGCTGGGCGGCCGGTTCGAGGACCACCTGATCCGCGAGGTCATCCCCTTCGTCACGGCGACCTACTCGGTCCGCCCCGAGCGCCAGGCGCACGCCATCTTCGGGTCGTCGGCGGGCGGCTACGGCGGGATGGGGCTGGCCCTGAAGCACCGCGACTACTTCGGCGCGGTCGCCACGCTCGGCGGGCCGCTCAACATGCGGTACGACAACTGCGAACACCGCTACCGAGACGATTTCGACCCGGCCACCTTCCGCTGGAAGGAGACCTACGACCCGGACGAGGTCGTCGCCCGGTTCTACCTCGGCCTGGGGCGGGCCAGGGCCCGGAAGTATCTCGGGCCGGTCTACGGCGAGGGGCCGAGGGTGATCGACAAGGTCAAGCGGGACAACCCGGCCGACCTGATCTTCTCCACCGACCTCCGCCCCGGCGAGCTGGCGATGTACGTCAATTACGGGAGCAAGGACAACTGGAACTTCGACGCCCAGGATCAGTCCTTCGCCTGGCTCGCCGGCCGGCGGGGGGTGGACGTGACCCTGGCCGAGGCCCCGGGCTACCGCCACACCCTCCGCTACTTCCGGAGCCAGCAGAGGCCCGCCTACCTCTGGCTCGCCGGGCACATCCTCCCGCCGGCCCCGAGAGGCTGACCGGCTAAGGATCGTCGATTCAATAACGTCCCGTTTTCACGGCGAACTCTTTGGAGTGCGGGAGCTTGCTCAATGGCACTTACTTTGTCGGTTTGGTCTCCTGATTCTGTTTCCTTCGGGGATATTTCGTCGGCTTCCAGAAGACCTCTCGGGGAAAGCTCCGGCCCGGGCGGTGGGGGATCTTGCATTGGGCGGCCATGCGGAGCAGCTGCTCGATGCGGGCTCCGGCCCGGGCCGGCTCCAGGTCGCCGGCCGGCTGGCGGAGCAGGACCTTGACCAGCGAGCAGACCCGCGCGAAGCTCAGGCGGCGGGGCTCGACCCCGGCCCGGGCGGCGGCCAGGTCGCGGGTCAGCACGACCAGGTTGTAGGCGACCGTGGCCGCCGCCAGCTCCTTGCGGATCATCTCCGGCGACCGCGACCGGAGGACCTCCAGCCGGAGCGTCTGCTTGAGGTCGCGCAGGTCGGTCTCGATATTCTGGCGGCCGTGGTAGATCCCGGCCAGGGTCGCCCCGTCGGCGTCGAGGTCGGTGACCAGCCAGAGCGTCAGGGTCTCGCAGATCCGGACCTCGTGCAGCCGCACCGCCAGGGCCGCCCCGGCGGGCAGGCCCGGGTTATGCTTGCGGTCCCAGGCGCTGGGGGTCCAGGTCAGCTCCCAGGCCCCGGGCCCGGTCGCCCGGGCCCGGCGGGCCAGGGCGCGGAAGCGGACCTCGGTGAGCCTGACGAGGAAGCCGTGGCCGGCCCGGGCCGCCAGCCAGGCCATCAGGAAGATGCCGAAGTTCCGGTCGCCGACGATGACCGAGTTGGCCGGCAGGCGGGCCAGGAGCGGGCCGGCCATCTCGACCTCGCCGATGGCCTTGGGGCCGTTGAGCTGGCCGACCTCCGGGCGGATCGCGGTGCCGGTGGCCAGGTCGTGGGCCGCCACCAGGCGGAGCGCCGGCCGGTGCGACGGCCCGTGCTGGTTGGCCGGCGGCGGGAACGCCCGGCGCAGGCCGTCGAGCGGGGCCAGGGCCAGCGTGGAGCCGTCGACGAGGAACACCCGCCGCCCGCCGGCCGCGGCGGACGGCGAGGCCCGGGCGATGAGGGCCTCGGAGACCCGGTCGGCGGCGTCCTCGGCCGCCTCGGCCTTGAGCCGGCCACGGGCCACGGCGTAGGCGCCGGTGTTGGCCGAGACGGTCTTATGGCGGGTCCGCTTGTTGTCGGGGACGAGGTCGCCGTCCATGGCCGCCAGCTCGGCCACGGCATCTGCCAGGGTGGCATCGCCGTTGAGCCGCTGGTAGATCATCAGCCAGGCGACGATCCACGGGGTATAGACCATCGCCGGGGTCACCCCCTGACGGGCGTTGAACTCCTCGGGGGGCACCAACTTCTGGAAGATCCGGACGGCCTCGTCCAGGCCGATCGACGGTGCGACTTCGCCAGCGACCATGCGCGACGCCTCCCGAGAAATAAGGAGGTCAATGCGCAAATAGCATGCCGTGCCGATCGGGCCTCGGAATTTTGCAAAGTAAGTGCCATTGAGCAAGCTCCCGCACTCCAAAGGGCTCCTCCCATCCCAAAGTTGAGGATGAAACAGCCCTGGCCCTCCTCGGCCCGTCACCCGACCCCGCAGGCGGCCCGGGCCCGGTCGAGGACCACCCGGGCGGTTGCCCTGGCCTTCTCGGCGGCGGCCCGGCGGATCTCGATCACCCGGACGGGGTCCGCCACCAGCTCGGCCCGGCGCTCGCGGGGCCCGGCGAAGCGCCGGCTGATGTGCTCGGCCAGGCGGGTCTTGACCTCTCCGTAGCCGATCCCGCCGCTCCGGTAGCGGCCCTCGACCTCGGCGATCTCGTCGGCCGGGGCGAACAGCTTCCAGAGCTGGAACAGGTTGTCGGTCTCGGGGTCCTTGGGGGCCTCGACCGGCGTGCTGTCGGTGACGATCTTCTTGCACTTCTTGAGGATCGTCTTCGGGTCGTCGAAGATCTCGATGGTGTTCTCGTAGCTCTTGGACATCTTCCGGCCGTCGAGCCCCGGGACCACCGCGACGGCGTCGAGGATGTAGGGCTTGGGCAGCCTGAAGGTCTCGCCGTAGACGTGGTTGAACCGCTCGGCGATGTCCCGGGTCACTTCCAGGTGCTGCTTCTGGTCCTGGCCCACGGGGACGACGTCGGCGTCGTACAGGAGGATGTCGGCCGCCTGGAGCACGGGGTAGGCGAACAGGCCGTGCTCGGCGGGCAACCCCTGCTGCACCTTGTCCTTGTAGCTGACGCACTTCTCCAGCCAGCCCATCGGGGTGACGCTGGTCAGGAGCCAGGCCAGCTCGACCGTCTCGGGCACGTCCGACTGGACGAACAGGGTCGCCACCTCGGGGTCGAGCCCGAGGGCGAGCAGGTCGACGATCACGTCGAAGACGAATCCACGCAGCCTGGCCGCGTCTCGGACGCTGGTCAGCGCGTGGTAGTCGGCGACGAAGTAATAGGCGTCGTTGCCGCGCTGGAGTTCGATGTACTGGCGGATCGCCCCCATGTAGTTGCCGATATGGAGGGCGCCCGAGGGCTGGATTCCGGACAGGACGCGCATGGTTTCAGGGTCGCTCGCGGATCGGGAAGGTGGGGGCCCCGAGGGCCCCGGTCTGGTGTCCAGTCGTCACTCTTCGGGCTCCAGGCCCAGGGCCTTGAGCCGGGCCGCCAGGCGTTCGGCCCGACGGTCGGATTCCTCGCGGAGTCGCCGCTCGTCGTCGGCCCTCCGTTGCTCGTCGTCGGCCCGTTTCTGCTCATCGTCGGCCCGTTTCTGCTCATCGTCGGCCCGCTTCTGCTCGACGTCGGCCCGTTTGCGCAGGTCTTCGGCCAGGCGCTCGGACCTGGCGCGGAGCCGGCGTTCTCGGGCGGCCAGCCGGCGCTGTTCTTCGGCCTGCCGTTCGGAGGCGTCTCGCTGGCGGTAGACCTCGGCGAAGTCCTCGAAGGGGCGGCCGTCGGGGGCGAAGATCGTCATGTCCTCGGCCAGCTCGAACCGGATGCCCATCAGCGGGCTGACCCAGCCGTTGGCCTCGGCGACCGGCCGGAAGGGGGTGCCGTCGCCGTCGCCGAGCCAGACCTCCAGGCGGATCTTGTACGGGTCGAAGACGTAATATTCCTCGGCCCCGTGGCGCTCGTAGAACGTCCGCTTGTAGTCCATCACCCGCTTGCGGTTGCCGGGCGAGAGGATCTCGAAGACGACCTGGGGGGCGATGCCCTCCTCCTCGTGCTGGATGTAGGAGCCCCGATAGCCCTTGGGCCGGCCGAAGACGACCATCGCGTCGGGCGCGAGCCGCCTCCGGTTGATCCCCTCGACCGGATACCAGAACAGGTTGCCGGCGACGAAGACATCGGGGTCGTCGCGGTAGAGGGCGTCGAGCCCCCCCTTGATCCGGGCGATCCACTCGAACTGGAGCGTGTTGTCCGCCATCGGCCGTCCGTCGGAGTCGGGATAGTTGACGTTCGGCGGGCCGAACAGCGGGTCGGGCGGCCGGTCGCGAGGGCGGCGCTTCATGCCCTCGGGATAATCGGGCCCCCGGTAGAGATCGCGCCTGGTGGATGTGCTCATGACGGCCCCGACCTTCGAGCCCGGACGACGATCGTCCCGGATGTTCTTATTATCGTGATTCCGGGGTCCAGTTTAACCGCCTTCTTCCCGGGACGCGACCGGATCAGGGCCCGGGCCGGTAGAGGCGGTGGGCTTCGATATACGCCTCGACGGCCCGGGGGACCTGGTAGCGGACGGTCCGGCCATCGAGGAGCCTCCGGCGGATCTCGTGCGAGGCGATCCCGATGGGCGGGATCGCGACCCGATGGATCGGCCGGGCGTCGGGCGGGACGTCGGGCACCGGCGGCTCGAAGCCCGGCCGGTTGGCGACGACCAGGCTCGCCAGCCTCATGATCCGGTCGGGCCCCTTCCAGTGCGGGAGGTCGACCAGGCTGTCGGCCCCGATCAGGAAGAACAGGTCGTCCTCGGGCCGTTCGAGGCGGACGGCCTCCAGGGTCTCGACGCTATAATGAGGGCCGGGGCGGCGGGTCTCGATCTCGGAGACCTCGAAGGCCGGGTTGCCGGCGACGGCGAGCCGGGCCATCTCCAGCCGGTGGGCCACGTCGGTCCGGCCCCCCGGCTTGTGCGGCGGGGCGCCAGCGACCACGAACCAGACCCGGTCCAGCCCGCACGCCTCGCGGCAGGCCTCGGCCAGGATCAGGTGCCCGAGGTGGATCGGGTCGAACGTGCCGCCGTAGAGGCCGAGTCGCATCGCCGGGACGCTCCGTCAGTGGGGCCGGGAAGGTCGGTCCCAGAGTAACCCTCAGGCCGTCCCGGGGCCAGACGAAGGGCGGAGGATCGGGCACCACCAGAATCGGCGGGTACATCCCCGGCCACAGACATTCCGCATCGCCGCTTGACGGTCTCGGTCGGGGTTTCATAATGTGGAGTATCGACGAAAGTGGACGATTGTCGGTTCGAGGGTCTGAGATGCCGACGCGGCCTCGCCATCACGGTGCCCGCCTCCTGGGGATCAGCCTCCTGATCCTCAGCCTCGTCCATACTCCGTTGCCGCAGGCCGACTTCCACAACGTCCGGCACCACGACGCGCCGGGCGAGGTCTGCGAGCATCACGACCACCTCCTCCGCTGGCACCCCGACGCGGGGCAGGCTGAGGATGTGGCCTTGCTCCACTGGCACTGGATCCTGCCGACGTCCGGCCCCCTCGATCGCGGCCACTCCGGCGACGGCCCGGCGCTCCATGCTCACGTCAGCGGCTGGGACTCGACCTCGCCCGATGCCGGGCCCGTGGTCGTGCCCGACCGTTCGTCCCGGCCGATCGACCTGCCCGCCCCCAGCCCGCTCGCCCTGGCCGACGCTCCCTTCGCGACTCCGGCCGATCGCCTGGGCCTCCGCGCCGGCGAGAGATCCGCGCGGACCTTCGGCGCCACCTTCGCGCCCCGGATTTCCCCCGCCTCTCGGCTCCAGCGCTGGTCCTGCTGAGCGGCCATCCCTCCTCTCGATCGCCTCGCCGGCACGTCGGGCTTACGGCCCGGCCGTCGCCCCCGATCTCATCTTCTATCCGCTTTCATCCGATCGAATATCGCCGACGCCCGGCGTGTCGACGCCCGCCCCGCCGATCCGGCCGGGGGGGCCGTCGAAGGCCGGGGTCGACGTGAGGAGGCTCAGGCCATGAGGCTGGCAATCCCGGCATCCCCGGCGAAGCAGAGTTCGTCCCCGGACCTGATCCGGGGCTGGGTCCTGGGCGGGCTCGCGGCGGCGGGGGTCGTGGCGGCGGCCATCACCCTGACCCACGACCGCCTGTCGCACCACGGCGCCGTCCCGGCCACCGAAGCTCCGGCGAAGGGGGATGTCGCGGCGGAGAAGAAGCCGGCCCACGACCCGACCACCACGGTCGTCCTGCCCGAGGGCAAGTTCAGGCAGGCCGGCATCAAGGTCGAGCCGGTCAGCCTGGTCGAGATGCCCAGGGAGGTCGGCGTCACCGGCCGGATCGAGGCCGACCCGAACCGAAGGGTCGACATCCGGCCCAAGGCCCCCGGCGTGGTCCGGACCCGGCCCGTCCTGCCCGGCACCAAGGTCAAGCGGGGGGACACGCTGGTCGTCCTGGAGAGCCCCGACGTCGGCTCGGCCCGGCTCCTGGTCCGCGAGCGGCAGCGGGCCCTGGCGACGGTCCGGGTCGAGGCCGCCTGGAAGGCCGAGATCGCCGCCAACACCGAGGCGATGATCGAGCGGCTCCGCAAGGGCGTCGGCGCCCAGGAGCTGGCCCGCGAGTTCGCCAGCAAGCGGCTGGGCACCTCGCGGGGCACCCTGCTGACGGCCTATGCCGAGCTCGAGATCGCCGCGCACGAGCAGGAGAAGCAGACCGGGCTGAGGGCCGACAAGATCACCGGCGAGCACCTCCTCTTCGTCGCCCAGCACAACCGCGAGGGGGCCCAGGCGCGGTTCGACGCGGCCCTGGAGCAGGTCCGGTTCGACGTCTCGCAGCAGGACCGGATCGCCCGGCAGTCGGTCCGGAACGCCGAGGAGATGGTCGTCGACGCCGCCCAGAGGCTCAAGGTCCTCGGCGTGGCCGAGGACATCAAGGACCTGCTCGCCCACCCCGAGCGGGCCTCGGCGCTGCCGCCGGGCTCGGAGGACGTGGCGGCCTACCCGATCCTGGCCCCCTTCGACGGCACGATCGTCGCGACCACCACGGTCATCAGCCAGCGGGTCGAGCTGACCGACACCCTCTTCATGCTGGCCGACCTGTCGAAGGTCTACGCCGTGGCGAACATTCCCGAGTCCGACTTCGCCGCCCTCCCGACGCTCGGCGGAGGCACGGTCCGGCTGACCGCGACGGCGTACCCCGGCCGGCACTTCGAGGCGAGGATGCTCTACACCGGCGCCGAGGTCGACCCCGTCACCCGGACGGTCCGGCTGGTCGCCGAGACGGAGAACCCCGACGACCTGCTCAAGCTCGGGATGTTCGCCCGGATCGTGCTCGACGCCGCGAATTCCGAGAAGACGGCGACGATCCCCGTCGCCTCGGTGCTCGACGTCGACGGCAAGCCGGCCGTGTTCGTCCCCGGCGAGGGGGAGCGGACGTTCGTCATCCGCCCGGTCAAGCTCGGCCGAGAGGCCCTCGGCCGCCGGGTCGTCACCGAAGGCCTCAAGCCCGGCGACCGCGTGGTCGTCGCCGGCGCCTTCCTGCTCAAGAGCGAGCTGATCCTCCAGAACGAGACGGAAGAGGAGTGAGCCGAAGATCTTCCACGGATTCTGGCATCTATCTGCCTCCCTCTCCCTTTGGGAGAGGGCCGGGGTGAGGGGCGTCGCCGGACGAGTGATCGCCGACCGGGCCCCGTATTCCAGCCCGCAAGCGGTGCCACGCCCCTCACCCCCGGCCCCTCTCCCAGAGAGAGAGGGGAGGAAGAAAAGCCCCCGTCCCCGGTCATAACTCATCGGTCATCGCCCCTCCGCCCGAGACGAGGCCCGCCATGCTCAACGCCCTGATCGAGACGGCCCTGCGGAACCGCTTCCTCGTGCTGATGGGCACGCTCCTGGTGGCGGGGATGGGGGTCCATTCGGCCTTGAACCTGCCGATCGACGCCGTGCCCGACCTGACCAACGTCCAGGTCCAGGTCATCACCGAGGCCCCCGCGCTCAGCCCGCTGGAGGTCGAGACGCTCCTGTCGTTCCCCGTCGAGGGGGCGATGAGCGGCCTGCCCAACGTCGAGCAGATCCGCTCGATCTCCAAGTTCGGGATCTCGGTCGTGACCATCGTCTTCAACGAGGGGACGGACATCTACCGGGCCCGGCAGCTCGTCGGCGAGCGGCTCACCAGGGCCGCCGCCGCGATCCCGCCCGGCTACGGGACGCCCACGCTGGGGCCGATCTCGACGGCGCTCGGGGAGATCTACCAGTTCCAGATCCGGGGCAAGGGGTACAGCCCGATGGAACTCCGGACCATCCTCGACTGGTTCGTCGCCTACCAGCTCCGAGGCGTCCCGGGCGTCACCGAGATCAACTCGCAAGGCGGCGAGCTGAAGACGTACCAGGTCGAGATCGACCCGGACAAGCTGGCCGAATACCACCTGTCGATGACCGACATCTTCGCCGCCCTGAAGTCGAACAACGCCAACGTCGGCGGCGGCTACCTCGTCCGCGAGGGCGAGGCCCGCTACATCCGGGGCGAGAGCCAGGCGCACAGCGTCGCCGAAATCTCCGCGATCGTCATCGACGAGCGGAACGGCGTGCCGGTGACGATCGCCGACGTCGCCAAGGTCCACCCCGCCCCGATGATCCGCGCGGGGCTCGTCACCCGCGACGGCGAGGGGGAGATCGTCCTCGGGATCGTCATGATGCTGATCGGCGAGAACTCCCGCCAGGTCGTCGGCCGGGTCAAGGAGGAGGTCGCCAAGCTCCAGGAGAGCCTGCCGCCCGGCGTCAAGATCGAGGCCCTCTACGACCGGACCCACCTGATCGACCAGACCCTCGACACCGTCCTGCACAACCTGGCCGAGGGCGGGGCGCTGGTGGTGGTGATCCTCCTGCTGCTCCTGGGCAACCTCCGGGGGGGGCTGATCGTCGCCCTGGCGATCCCGCTGTCGATGCTCTTCGCGGCCAACGTGATGCTCGCCACCGGGGTCACGGCCAGCCTGATGAGCCTGGGGGCGATCGACTTCGGCATGATCGTCGATTCCAGCGTCATCATGGTCGAGAACTGCGTCCGGCGGCTCTCGCACGAGGGCGGGACGCGCCCCCGGCTCGACATCATCCGCGACGCGGCCGTCGAGGTCCGCAAGCCGACCATGTTCGGCGAGCTGATCATCGCCATCGTCTACCTGCCGATCCTGGCGCTTCAGGGGACCGAGGGCAAGCTGTTCCGGCCGATGGCCCTGACCGTGATCTTCGCCCTGGCCGGCTCGATGGTCCTCTCGCTCACGCTGATGCCGGTGCTCGCCTCGATGGCGCTCAGCTCGAAGACCAAGGAGAAGGAAGTCTGGCTGGTCCGGCTGATCAAGCACTTCTACACGCCGCTGCTCGACGCGGTGGTCCGCAAGCCGATGCTCGCGGCGGTCGCGGCCCTGGTCCTGATCGGCATCTCCGTGCCGGTCGCGCTCGGGCTGGGCGGCGAGTTCATGCCGAGGCTCAACGAGGGGGACTTCGTGATCGAGGCCGTGCGCATCCCCTCGGCCTCGCTCGAAGGGGCCGTGCCGATGTCCACGCAGATCGAGGACATCCTCAAGAAGTTCCCCGAGGTCCGACTGGTCTACTGCAAGACCGGCCGGCCCGAGATCGCCAACGACGTCATGGGCGTCCACCAGACCGACGTCTGGGCGATGCTCAAGCCCCAGTCCGAGTGGCGCCCCGGCCTGACCCGCGACCAGCTCATCGAGGAGATGGACAAGGCCCTCTCGGACAACGTCCCGGGCGTCCATTTCGGCTTCAGCCAGCCGATCGAGATGCGGGTCAACGAGCTGGTCGCCGGCGTCAAGAGCGACGTCGCCGCGCTGATCTCCGGTCCCGACCTCGACGTCCTCCGCGAGAAGGCGGCGCAGGTCGAGAAGATCCTGGCCAAGATCCCCGGGGCCCAGGACATCAAGTCGCCCAGCGCCGGGCGGCTGCCGATGCTCCGGGTCTCCGTCCGCCGCGACCAGCTCGCCCGCTACGGGATCAAGGCGAATGACGTCCTCGACGCCGTCGCCGCGCTGGGCGGGACGACGGTCGGCACCCTGTTCGAAGGGCAGAAGCGGTTCGCGATCCAGGTCCGGCTGCCGGCCTCGTGGCGGAACGACCCCGCGCGGATCGGCTCGATCCGGA
>JAJYDH010000689.1 GCA_021777685.1 Planctomycetota bacterium
CTCGCCGGGCGTTGGTGGGTTTCGCTACCGCTCACCCACCCTACAGATAGTCAAAATCTTATCTACGGATTTTCCACCCGGGAGCTTGCTCGAGTGCCGGCTCGCGGGCCTAAAATCAGCCCTGGTCGATGCGTTCGGGCGGTCCCGGGACGATTTCCGGGACCTGACCGATCGAAATATCCAGAATCGACACGCCCGAAGGGGCGAATTCGGCCTCCCGGCGAGCCGGCGGAGCCTCCGGCTCGTCCTCGGCCGTCACCTCGGGCTCATCTTGCGAATTGGAACCCACGGGCTCGCAATCCTCGACCTCGCAGGTGGTCAGCTCGGGCTCTCGCCCTCCGGCGAAGTCGGCCTCGGCCTGCTTGAACTCCTTGTACGCCTTGTACATGGCCCGCTCGGTGGCCGCCTCGTACTTGCGGGCGAGGACCATCTCGGGGGAGGGGTCGAAGAGGGCGCGGTCGACGGCCTGGGCCCGGTCGGCGGCCAGCGACTCGTGGTCGATCCGCGCGCGGGCCTCCTCCAGTCGATCGGTCTCGACGTCGATCAGCCTGGTCAGCTCGCCCTTCGCCCAGGCGGAGCGGGCGGGCCCTTCCAGGCCCTCGCCGTCCGACTTGTCCAGGTGATAGAAGCCGCCCAGCACGGCCTCCGAGAGTGCCATGATCCGCGCGATCCGGTAGCCGCCGGGGTTGAGGCCGAGGAGCGAGTCGAACCGCGATCGGTGGTTCGTGGTCCAGCGGTTCCCGTCCTCGTGGAGCAGGTCGGCCCGGAGGATGGCCCATTCCTTGAGCAGCCAGTCGATCCCCTCGGGCGTCATCTGGAGCCGGCGGGCGGGCGTGGCGAGCTCCTGGTAGATCCGGGCGCCGCGCGCCTCGACGGCGGCGAGGCGCTCGTCGTCGAACCGGGCGACGGCGTGGCGGACCCGCTTCGACGTCTCGGCGGTCTCGTGCCGCTCGCACCGCTCGATCCGGACGGTCATGAACGCGAAGCGGCGGAGGAACGCGGCGCCGGCCTCGGAGGCGGGGCTCATCTCGGATTGGAGCGCGGCGTAGCGCCGGTCGATCTCGGCCCGGTCCTCGTCGGGCAGGGCGACCCCCGAGCCGGTCAGCCCGTGCTTGAGGGCGTTCCGTCGCGAGCGTTCCTTGCCCTCGGGCGTCCTCGGCCCGGTGCTCCGGGCGGCGTTCCGGCGGTTGGCGGCGAGCTTGGCCTCGGAGATCGGCATGGCTTGTCCCTCGGATGATGACTCGTGGTCGCATATGAGATCCACAAGACACATTCAGCCGGGCGCGACAGCGATTATCACACTTTTCGCGCGATTCTTCGCGGAATCGCGGAGAAATCCGGGGATCACCCGATCGCTCGCGATCCTGACCCGACAGATCACCCGAGATTTTTCGACTTTTCCGGCCGGCGGACGGTTGCCATTCTCCGCGAATTCGCTATAGTTATGCGAGCACGACGGCCAACCTCTCCCTTCGGCCATCATGTGCGCCCCCGGCCCTGCGCCGGGAATTTCCCGCCTGGACCCTCCATCCGGATCGGGCCTTCGGGATCTGCTCGCCGGCTCGATTCCCACCCTTACGGAATGGTTTCCACCCGCCCGCCCGCTTCCCCGCCCCGAGGTGTCATGAACACTCTTGATCGTGCCCGCGTTCGTCAACTCCTAGCCGTCGTCGCCCTGGCGCTGGCCCTGCCCGTCGCCGGTTGCTCGACCGAGGAGCCTCCCAAGACGATCGACGTCTCGACCCCGGCCAAGCCCCTCTCGGCCCCGACCGCCCACCCCGTCCAGCCGACGACCCCGGCCAAGTAGCCCTTCGCCGGACGAGAGGGGAGCCCGACCGACGGCCCGCTCCGAATCGGAGCCTGGCGGTGCCGATCCGCGCCCCGAGACCCGCCAGCCAAACCTCATGGTTCCCCCTCGCTCTCCGGCCCGACGATCATCCGCCGCGGTACTTGTCGCCGGTGACGCGTCACCGGCCATCCCTTCCAACCCCTCGACTCGGAAGTATTTCGACATGACATCGTTTCATCATGGCAGCCGACGGGGCTTCACCCTGATCGAGCTCCTGGTCGTCATCGCCATCATCGCGGTCCTGATCGCCCTGCTGCTGCCCGCCGTGCAGGCGGCCCGCGAGGCGGCCCGCCGCTCGCAGTGCGTCAACAACATGAAGCAGCTGGGCCTGGCCGCGGCGAATTACGTGAGCGCCAATAACGCCTACCCGATGGGGATGAACCAGCAGCCGGGCCAGCTCTTCGGCGGCGCCCCCTATGGCGGCTCGACCTGCTTCGTGGCGATGCTCCCGCAGATGGAGCAGCAGGCCCTGGCCAGCTCGTACAATTACAGTTGCGCCTCTTATGACTTCCAGAACCGGACGGCGCTGGCGACCGGGCTGAACATCCTCTGGTGCCCGAGCGACCCGACCATCTCCGGGGGCCAGCCCGCTTCCAACCAGGCGACCTTCGGCAGCACCTTCGGGACCTCGCAGACGGTCTACCGGAGCAGCTATTCGGGATGCGCCGGGATCTGGCCGACATCGGCTTTCCCGACGCCGAACCCGATGTCGGGGTCGGCGGTCTCGGCCGCGCAGGTCAACTGCACGGGCGTCTTCAACTACCAGAAGTCGAACCCGATCGCCAACATCCTCGACGGCACTAGCAACACGATCGCCTTCGGTGAGATCGGCAACGGCTACATCCCGATCGCCAACGGCCGCTATGGCTTCAACATCTGGAGCTACGCGGGCCTGAACCCCGGCGAGTCGGGCTGGTTCGGCACGATGTACGGCATCAACCCCCAGAAGCGGGCCCCGATCACGCAGACCTTCTACACGAGCGTCTACAACAA
>JAJYDH010000690.1 GCA_021777685.1 Planctomycetota bacterium
CAGTGGCGGAGCGGGGTCTCGGCCTCGATGTTGGTCCTCGGCGATGACCAGCCGGCGCCCGTCATCTCGTCGGTATAGCCGTAGTTCCCGAACTCCATCACGTAGTTGATCCGGACGCCCCGGTTGCCGTCGTCGTCGTTGTCCGACTGCCAGAGTGTGCCGAACGAGTCGACGGCGACCTCGTAATTGTTGCGGAAGTTGTGGGCGAGGGTCTCGAAGCCGCCGCCGTCCTCGTTGCAGCGGAAGACCATCCCCTGGCGATAGGGCCGGCCCGAGTCGTTGACGACGTTCCCGGCCTTGTCGACGATCGGCCTGCCGAGCTTGTCGTGGACGGATCGCCCGGCGTTGCCGATGTTCCAGTAGAGTTTGCCGTCGGGGCCGAAGACGAAGGCGTGGGTCGAGTGGTCGTGCTGCGGCTGGCCGACCTTCGTGAACAGGACCTCTTTCCTGTCGGCTTTGCCGTCGCCGTCATCGTCGGTGAAGACGAAGACGTTGGGGGCGACCGAGACGATCACCCTGTTGCCGAGCACGCAGATCCCGAGGGCGCTGTCGATGTCACGCCCCTGGTAGAAGACGGTCTGCTTGTCGGCGACGCCGTCCTGATTCGTGTCTTCGAGGATGAGGATGCGGTCCCCCTCGGGCCGCTGCCCGTTGCGCCCTCGGTAGTTCACGACCTCGCAGGCCCAGACGCGGCCCTTGTGGTCGACGTCGATGTCGGAGGGGCTGAGGAGCATCGGCTCGCCCGCGAAGAGCGTGGCCTCGAGGCCCGGGGCGACCTCGAGCCCCTCCAGGGCCCTGGTCAGTTCGTGAGACCCGCCGCCGGACGACGCCACGCTCGCCAGGCGAGCCGGGGGCTTCTGGGCGAACACGAGGAACTGGACCGTGCTTCCGCACCCCTGGTCGATCCCGCCGTCGTCGAGGCCGGCGCGGGCGCGGAACCGGGTCACGCCCTCGGGGAGATCGAAGCCGATGACCGACGGCGTGTGCGTGCCGATGCCGTCCGCGACGGCCTTGCCGTCGATCTTCAGCAGGCCGCCGCCCGCGTTGGCGTCGACGTGGACCTCGCCGAAACCCGAGTTGGCCTCCTTCCACTTCAGCGCGGTCAGCTTCGTCTCGCCCGAGGGCCCGACGAGCCGAGGCTCGGCCCAGTCGGCCCAGTCGCAGCCGATCCCGTCGCCGCCGTCCGTGACGACGAGCCACAATTCCCTCGCGCCCTTGAGGTCGACGTCGACGCTCACCCCGTGTCCGGGCGTCCCGGACGCGATCAGCTTGCTGTCGAAGATCGGCTTCGGGTCGGCGGCCGAGGCCGCGGACGTCCCGAGGGCCAGGAGCAGCGTCAGGAGTTGATGAGGCCGGCGTGGCATCGACGAATCCCCGGGAAAGGGTGGATCGATAGAATTGAGATCATCATAGCTTGCGAGCGGAGGGCGCGACAACCTGGCGACCACGGCCGATCGACCGCGGTCGCCACGCGTCGCGGACGATTCGGGACGGCGGGTTTACTTCGCCACGCCGTTCGACCGGTCGACCTGTTCCCGCACCTTGGCCTTGTCGAAGCCGGCAGGGATCGGCTCGTCGTGGTCCCTGAGCAGTTCGTCGACCGTGACGATGCCGGCGGGAACCCCGTCGGGCGGGATGTCGATCCCCGCTGTCCAGGCGATGGCGTTGAGGAACAGCTTCCGGAACTGGTCCTGACCCCAGTTCCAGTGGACGTGCCCGCCGGTGCAGCCGAAGCCGCGTCCCCCGCCCGGCCGCTCGGTCGCCCAGGCCATGTGCTGCGGCTCTCCCCTGGCGATCGCGTCGCGGACGGCCGGGTTGCCGCTGTGCGAGCCGTCGGGGCCCACCGTCCGCTTCGGGGGCAGGTCGGTCAGGATCGGCGTCACTCCGTCCATGTTGTCACGGAAGCGCATGTGGTAATACCACTCGTCGTCGATCTTGAACGGCTTCACGCCCCGGGCGATCGGATGGTCGGGGAACCTGGTGTAGTCGGCGGTCCAGTGCGGGTTGACGGACCAGTTCGTCTCGAAGTAGCCGCCGGTCCACCTGAGGAAGGCGTCGCCCGGCGGCCCCTTGGGGACCTCGACCCCGTAATGGATGCAGACGAGCCCCGTCCCCTTCGCGAACAGCTTTTCCAGCTCGGCGAGGTGGGCGTTGAACGGGTGCCCGCCGCCGCCGTCGGAGTAGATCACGATCGTGTCGGCCGAGGCGAGCTTCTCGGCCGAGGGCCAGCCCTGCTTCGCCAGCGAGTGGACCTCGGCCTCGATCGGCAGGCCCGACTCGTTCAGCCGCCGCGCCAGCAGCGAACAGCCGGCCAGGTGGTCATGCGCGCCGAAGCCGTGGCTCGGGTTGCCGGCGAGCAGGAGCACCTTCTTCTTCGCGCCCTGGGCGACCGCGGGGCCGGTCGTCTTCAGCCGGATGTTGCGGAACTGGACCTTCATCGGAGGGCCCGCGTGGAGCTGGAGCGCGAGAATTCCCCGGGCCCGCCGCTCCGGCCGCTCGTCCGTGCAGATGGCGGTCGTCACGTCGTTGATCCGGTGCTCGAACGTGAACCCCCGGGCGATGACCTGGTACGTGTTCCAGTCGCCCTTCTTGATCTTCGACTGGATCTCCTTGGAGTCGCCGACCGACCCGACGACGTCGACGACCTGCTTGCCGTCCGCCCCCGCGCGGACGACGGTCTTCTGGCCCCGATTGGCAAGGATGCCGCCGAACCCCTCGCCGTAGAGGATGCCCGAATAGGTGTCGCCGGCTTCCATGTCGGCCTGGTAGCCGCCGACGCTCCACCGCGTCTTGTTCTCGACGCTCCGGTACTGGATGCCCGAGTTGTTGCCGACGAGC
>JAJYDH010000691.1 GCA_021777685.1 Planctomycetota bacterium
GCCCCGAGGTTCGCGGAACAATCGGGCGGGGTCGAGCATCGTTGGGGAGGAACGCGGGCCCCGTCGCCCGGCCGCCCCGCGTCCGACCGGGTTCGGTCGACGCGCCCGGACTTTCGGACGATCGTGAAGGAGGTGAGACCATGCTCCCGTCGCCCCGCCGCCTGCTGATCCCCGCCGTCGCCTCGCTGTTCTCGCTGACGATGCTCGCCGGGCCCTCGGCGGCCGGCGAGCTGCTCGGCAAGGTCAAGTCGGTCGACGTCGACGGCCGGAAGGTCGTCGTCACCGAGAAGGGCACCGCCAAGGAGGTCGAGGTCGCCATCGGGCCCGGCACGACCTGGGTGAACGCCAAGGGCAAGAGCCCGAAGAAGTTCGACCTGACGAAGCTCAAGCCCGGCTCGTCGGTGGAAGTCTCCCTCGACGACGGCGCCGCATCCAGGGTCGCGATCAAGGCGAAGAAGGCCAAGAAGAAGGTCAAGGCCGCCAGTGCGACCGCCTGAACCCCGACTTGCCGACCCTCCCCCGGCCCCCGTCGGGAGGGGTGGGACGTGGCCCGAAAACCTCGCGCACCTGTCATGCCGCTTGACTTGAGGGTTCTCCGGCCTTAAACTCTCAACATCATAATTCGGTGCGCATCTTATCCAGAGTGGCTGAGGGACGGGCCCTACGACGCCACAGCAACCGGTCCGCCGTCATGGCGGATGCTGGTGCTAACTCCTGCCCAAGTGCCTCCGGCGGAATCTCCGCCGGGCGTGCCGATGGGACAGATAAGATGGACTGAGGCGGAGTGCTCCCACGCACCCTCGCCGACAGCCCTGCCTTATCCCTCCAGGATCGCAGCCCCTCCCGTCCTCCTCACCGCCCTCGATCGGATCGGCGCACCCGGATGGCCACTCGTTATCGAGCCGTCCGCTGACCGTGTCCCGGCCACCTGCCCATGAGAGGGCGGACGTCGTCGGGCGATCTCGGATCGGGAGGATCGCCGGTGTCCGATGAACTCACGCTCGGCCTGAAGTGTCGACTCTGCGGCAAGCTTTACCCCAAGGAAGCCCTCAACTTCTGCACCGATGACTTCGGGCCGCTGGAAGTCGTCTACGACTACGACGCCGTCGGCCGGGTCCTCGACCGCGAGACCATCCGGTCGCGGCCCCGGAACATGTGGCGCTACCGCGAGCTGCTGCCGATCGACGGCGAGCCGACGGTCGGCCTGCACGTCGGCGGGACGCCGCTGATCCGGGCCGACCGGCTGGCCCGGGCGCTGGGCGTGGCGGAGCTTTACATCAAGAACGACGCGGTGAACCACCCGACCCTGTCGTTCAAGGACCGCGTGGTCGGCGTCGCCCTCTCCAAGGCCGTCGAGCTGGGGTATCGGACCGTCGGGTGCGCCTCGACGGGCAACCTGGCCGGGAGCGTCGCGGCGAACGCGGCGGCGGCCGGGCTGGAGGCCTACGTCCTGATCCCCGACAACCTGGAGGCCGGCAAGGTCCTCGGTTGCAGCATCTACGGGGCGAAGGTCGTGGCGATCAAGGGGAACTACGACCACGTCAACCGGCTCTGCTCGCAGATCGCCTTCAAGTTCGGCTGGGGGTTCGTCAACGTCAACCTCCGGCCGTTCTACGCCGAGGGCTCGAAGACGATGGGCTTCGAGATCGCCGAGGACCTGGGCTGGCGGGCCCCCGACCACGTCGTCGCGCCGATGGCCGGCGGCAGCCTGATCGGCAAGATCCACAAGTCGTTCAAGGAGTTCGCCGCGCTCGGGATCATCGACGGCCCGATCACCACCAGGATGTTCGGCGCCCAGGCGACCGGGTGCAACCCGATCTCGAACACGGTCAAGACCGACGCCAAGAAGGTCAAGCCGGTTCGCGACCCTCAGACGATCGCCAAGAGCCTGGCCATCGGCGACCCGGCCGACGGCTACTTCGCCTCGCAGCTCATCCGCGACACCGGCGGCTGGTCCGAGGACGTGGACGACGACGCGATCGTCGACGCCATGAAGCTCCTGGGCGAGACCGAGGGGATCTTCGCCGAGACCGCCGGCGGCGTCACCCTGGCCGTCGCCCGCAAGCTGATCGAACAGGGCAAGATCGACCGCGACGGCTCGACCGTCATCTGCATCACCGGCAACGGCCTGAAGACCCAGGAGGCCCTCCACGGCAAGGTCCCCGAGCCCGCCGTCATCCGGCCGAGCCTCGAAGAGTTCGAGGCCCTGATGGGGCTTGAAGCGGGTGAGCTGGTCGCGGCCGGCGTCTGAATCCCTCTCCCGCCGATGATCGATGGATGATGGCCGATGGGCGGTGAATCCCGCCCTCGATCGGTCGTCGTCCATCTTCCATCGGTCATTTCCGATCGAAGAAAAGGAACGATCCATGCCCGTGGTCAAGATCCCCACCCCCCTCCGCCCCCATGCCAACGGGCTCGACAGCGTCGAAGCGGCCGGCTCGACCGTCGGCGAGGTGCTCGGCCAGGTCTTCGAGCAGCATCCCGGCCTGAAGGAGCGGATCTTCGACGGCGCCGAGCTGCGCCGGTTCGTCAACGTTTATGTGAACAACGAGGACATCCGCTACCTCGACGACCTCGACACCAAGGTCGAGCCCAAGGACGAGGTCAGCATCATCCCGGCCGTCGCGGGCGGCTGAGCATTGCGTCCTCTCGTTCCCACGCTCCGCGTGGGAACGAGAAGGCGGCGGGCGGTGGATCGAGTTGGAATTCGGATGGGACCGCATCGCATCGAAGGGAAGGTCATGGCGACTGACAGCGTGGGCGACGACGCATCCTCGGCTCCCGATCCGCTCGACCGATACAGCCGGCAGGTCCGGTTCCCGCAACTCCGCGAGGCCG
>JAJYDH010000692.1 GCA_021777685.1 Planctomycetota bacterium
AATCCGACGTGGTGGGGCTCGCCCGAGGCTCGACCCACCCTACATATTATCATCCGCCACGATAGCGGATGATCGCGGCGCCAGGTCGGTCGAAATGGAACCGGGCAACCGACCCGCCCAGGTCGAGGCGGATCGGCATCGGGTCGGGGACGTAGGGCGGGTCCTCGGTCGTGAGGATGACCTCGGGCGTCGGGTGGGGAGGGACGCCGGGATGCCATCCGAATGAGAGCGGCCCCGAGCCTCTGAGGCGGATGATCGCGGCGATCTCGGATGAAGTTCCGACCGCCAGGTGGATCGCGATCCCATCACCTCCCAGAGCATATGCCTCGTGCGTCCCCCGCCGGAACGCCGGCTCGTCCCGGCGGAGCTTGAGCAGCGCCCGGTAAAGCCGATAAATCGAGGCGTGGGGCTCGCGGAACCTCTCGTCGCGGTCGAGCTTCGAGGCGAGGAACGTGGATTCGGCCTGCGGGTCGGGGATGGTGGCGAGTCTGGCCGGGTCGGTGAAGTCGGCGTACTTGCGGAACTCCTTGCTGCGGCCCTCGCGGACGGCCTTGCCCAGCTCCTCGTCGTGGTCGGTGAAGTAGAAGAACGGCGTGCTCGCGGCCCATTCCTGGCCCATGAAGATCAGGGGGGTCTGGGGCGAGCCGAGCAGGGCGACCGTCGCCGCGCGGTAGGTGGCGAGGTCGACGTCGTGGTTCAGCCGACGGCCCCCCGCGCGGTTGCCGACGCGGTCGTGGTTCTGGAGGCAGAAGACGAACCGTTGCGGGGGGATGCCGCTGGGGTCGGTGCCGCGATTCTTCTCGCGATAGGACGAGTACTCGCCGGTGAAGAGCCAGCCCCGGTTGATGGTCGTGGCGAGGTCGGGCAAGGTCCCTCGGAAGTCCTGGAAGACGCCGTCGTGGTCGCCGGTGAGGTAGCGGCGGATCTCGTGGTGGAAGTCGTCGGACCAGACTCCGTCGAGGTCCCATCCTCCTTCGGCCCGAGGGCGGATGATCCTGTCGAGGTTCCGGTGATCCTCGGCGATCAGGATCAGCTTGCGGTCGGGGACGGAGGCGCGGACGGCCTCGGCGAACTCTTCGAGGAACGGCCGGGGGCCGTCGTCGACGAGGGCGTGGGTCGCGTCGAGCCGGAAGCCGTCGAAGTGGTACTCGTGGAGCCACATCCGGGCGTTCTCGATGAAGAACGCGCGGACCATCTCCGACCCCTCGCCGCCGAGGTTGATCGCCGGGCCCCAGTTGGTCTGGTGGGCCGGATTGACGTAGAACGGGCTGAACCGGCCCGTGTAATTGCCGTCAGGCCCGAAGTGGTTGTAGACCACGTCCAGCAGGACTGCCATCCCGTAGGAGTGGGCCCGATCGACCAGCGAGCGGAGGTCGTCCGGCCGCCCGTAGCACCGGGCCGGCGCGAACAGCGAGACGCCGTCATACCCCCAGTTCCACCGGCCGGGGAAGTCGTTGACCGGCATCAACTGGATGGCCGTCACGCCGAGGTCGGCCAGCTCTACCAGCCGCTTCGAGGCGCCGTAAAACGTCCCCTCGGGCGTGAAGGTGCCGACGTGAAGCTCGTAGATGATGGCGTCGTCGCGATTGATCCCTTTCCAAGATTGGTCGGTCCAGGCGAATGAATCGGAATCGACGAGTTCAGACCAGGAATGCACCCCTTCGGGCTGATATCGAGATGCTGGATCGGGAAAAGGGCCCTTGCCGTCCACGAATAAGTGATAACGAAGGCCGGCCAGCGCCATCTGCTCGCCGATGAAGGCTCCGTCCGCCGTCTTTTCAAGCACTTCTGGTTGTGTATCGATTGCTGCGAGCCCCACCCAATCCGACCAAACTATGGGCTCGGGAACGACCTCCAATCGACTTGCTATGGGCGCCCACACGCGGAACCGCACCCGACCTTCTTCCAGCCAGGCCCCCAGCGACGGTTTCCAGCTCATCGCCGGGGCGACCTCAGCGCGATGATGGCCAGCGGCGGGAGGGTCAGGTTGAGCGACTGGTCGTGGCCGTGGGCGTGGACCGGCGTGGTCGAGACTCCGCTGACGTTGCCCTGGCCGCTCCCTCCATAAAGGGTCGCGTCACCGTTGAGGATTTCCTCCCACCGGCCGACCCTCGGCACGCCGACCCGGTAGTTGTACCGGGGGATCGGCGTGAAGTTGGCGACGAAGAGGATCAGTTCGTCGGTCGAGTGCCCCTTGCGGACCAGCGAGAGGACGCTCTGCTCGGCGTCGTCGGCGTTGATCCACGTGAAGCCGTCGGGGCTGGTGTCCAGCTCGTGCAGCTCGGTCGTCCCCCGGTAGAGGGTGTTCAGGTCGCGGACCCAGCGCCTCAGGCCGGCGTGCATCGGGTCTTCGAGGAGGTGCCAGTCGAGCGATTTGTCGTGGTTCCACTCGTCCCACTGGCCGAACTCGTCCCCCATGAACATCATCTTCTTGCCCGGCTGGGCGAACATGAAGCCGAACAGGAGCCGGACGTTGGCGAACTTCTGCCAGGCGTCGCCCGGCATCTTCCGGAGGAGCGAGCCCTTGCCGTAGACCACCTCGTCGTGCGAGAGCGACAGGACGAAGTTCTCGGAGAACAGGTAGAGGCCGCGAAACGTCAGGTTGTTGTGGTGGTGCTTCCGGTAGACCGGGTCCTTCTGGAAGTAGTCCAGCGTGTCGTGCATCCAGCCCATGTCCCACTTGAAGTCGAACCCGAGCCCGCCCTGGCTCGTCGGCCGGCTGACCATCGGCCAGGAGGTCGACTCCTCGGCGATCGTGATCGCGCCGGGAACCTCGGCGTGGATGCGCTCGTTGACCCGCTTGAGGAGGTTGATCGCCTCCCAGTTCTCCCG
>JAJYDH010000118.1 GCA_021777685.1 Planctomycetota bacterium
TCGTGTCCATCGTCTCGCCCCGACGCTCGACCCCGTTCTGGCTCGCCGATCGAGGATTCGTCGCCACCGGTGCCATCCTCCGATCGGAAGACGGCGAGTCGGCCGTCTTCCGCAAGTCATTCCCGGCAGGGACTATCGGGCTGGGTGTCAATGCCCTGGACGGGACCAGTCCCGCGCACTACGCGGTCTTCCTCCGGGCCGTCGACGGCGGCGTGCCGAAGGTCGAGGCGATCGAGCCAGTCGCGTTGAACTCTGTCCTCGCCGCCGAGGGCATGAGCCCCTGGGTTGACGCCCACAAGCCCTTCGAGACCCTCCCTGCCGACCTGCTGGGCTCGTTGATCCTACAGACGGTCCACAGCGACCGGAGCGATGGGGCCATCGCCTCTGGGCGGGTCTGGAAGGCCCGCCAGCCGTCGAGTCGGAAGCCCGACCAGGTCGTCGTCTCCTTCGGCAAGGACCCTGCGCGGACCCTCTCCTTCACCTGGCGGACCGACCCGTCGGTGAAGTCCTCCCTCGTCCGGATCGCCCGGATCGACCGGCCGGACGTCTCGCGGGTCATCTCGGGAGACGTCCACGCCATCGAATCCGACGGCCTGCTCAACGATCCGACCATCTTCCGGCACAGGGTCGTCGCCGATGGGCTGGAGCCGGATACGAGCTACCTCTACTCCGTGGGGGACGGGTCGCCCGCCGGCTGGAGTCCCACTCATGCCGTTCGCCCGGCGCCCGGGACGCTCCGCGACTTCAGCTTCCTGTACCTGGGCGATGCCCAGTGCGGGCTGGAGCGTTGGGGCGAACTGCTCCACGCCGCCCGCAAGCACCGACCCGACGCCGGGTTCCTGCTCCTGGCAGGGGACCTCGTCGACCGCGGGAACGAGCGGACGAACTGGGACCATTTCTTCCTGAGGGCGGCCGGTGTCTTCGAGGAGATCCCGTTCATGCCGGCCGTCGGCAACCACGAGTACCTCGATAAAGGGCCCGCCATCTACCGGGGGACGTTCGACCTGCCCGGCAACGGCCCGCCCGGGATCGACCCGGGGCTGGTCTACGCCTTCGAATACTCCGACGCCTTCGTCGCCGTCCTCGACAGCAACATCGGCCTCTACGATCCCCACCTTGCGCAGGTCCAGGCGGTCTGGCTCGACGAGGCCCTCTCTCGGACCCGGGCGACCTGGAAGTTCGTCACGTTCCACCACCCGGTCTACGCCTCGCACGTCAGCCGGGAGAACCCCCAACTCGGGGCCGCCTGGGGCCCGGTCTTCGACAAACACCACGTCGACATGGTCCTGCAAGGGCACGACCATGCGTATCTTCGGACGCGCCCCATGAAGGATGGCCGTCCGGTCGCATCACCCTCGGAGGGGACGGTCTACGTCGTCTCGGTCTCGGGCGAGAAGTTCTACGAGCAGAATTCGAGGGTTTACACCGCCAGAGGTCTGACGAACCTCGCGACCTATCAGACGATCGACGTGAAGGTCGCACAAAAGCGGCTGACCTATCGGTCGTTCGACCGCGACGGCCGGGAGGTCGACGCCCTGGTGATCGACAAGGGAACGGGAGGGGCGAGGCTGGCGGATTCAACGGCCCGATGAATCCGATTTGGAAATGACTCTTGATGGATTTCGGGTGGTGGGCCTGGTCGATGCGTCGTCTTGGAAAGGCGGGAAAACTGAACCGCCAGGATCGGCCTTGGCTTTTGCTTCGGCCTCGGTGACCCAGCTCAGGGCGAAGGTTCGACGCTTCCCGTGGTAGAGGAGCTGGCGCCGCCTGCGATCAACCCTCAATTGCAGCGACGCCATGTGACCCCCAAGGGTACGGCCCTATCAGCCCAACGAGTGCGGCGAAGTTGCAGCGGAATCTTCCTGCAGGACCGCTGCAATTCGCCACAAGTCAATGCCGGCGGTGGGATTCGAACCCACATGGGGGGTAACCCCCGGAGGATTTTAAGTCCTCTGCGTCTGCCATTCCGCCACACCGGCCGTTCGATGCTCCCCCCTCGCCGTGAAAGTTTCTCACAGCGACTCATCCCCGGCAATGGTGGTTGCTCGGCCGGGGTCATCGATCTGGCCCGGTCGTCGTCAGGCGAGGATCTCGCGGATGACGTGGCCGTGGACGTCGGTCAAGCGGCGGTCGATCCCGTCGTGGCGGACGGCGAGCTTCTCGTGATCGATTCCCAGCAGGTGAAGGATCGTGGCGTGGAGGTCGTAGCCGGTCGAGGCGGCCGAGGCGGCCCTCCAGGACCAGGGGTCGCTCTCGCCGAGGGCCGAGCCGGCCTTGACCCCGGCCCCGGCCAGCCAGGCGACGGACGTGCCGCCGTTGTGGTCGCGACCGGTCGCTCCCTGGGTGAATGGCATCCGGCCGAATTCGGTGCTCCAGAGGACCAGCGTGTCTTCGAGCAGACCCCGGGCCTTGAGGTCTTTCAGGAGCGCGGCGGCGGGCTTGTCGACCGAACGGGCGATCGTCGGCAACTCCTTGGGGATGTCAGAATGGTTGTCCCAGTTGTTCGACGGCCCCCCCGCGCCGCTCCAGACCTGGACGAATCGAACTCCTCTTTCGAGGAGACGGCGGGCCAGCAGGCACCTCCGGCCGAAGTCGGCGGTGGCCGGTTCTTCGAGGCCGTAGAGGCGACGGGTCGCCTCCGACTCGCTGGCGATGGCGAGGGCCTCGGGGGCGCCGAGTTGCATCCGGGCCGCCAGTTCGTACGATTCGATCCGGGATTCGAGCCGCGAATCTCCCTCGTTCCGGGCGGCGAACCGGCGGTTCATCGAGGCGAGCCGGCCCAGGCCCTCGCGCTCGGCCTCGGGCGTCAGGAACTTCGCGGAGGGGGACGGGAAGAGGTCGGGGATGGGCTCGGGGGCGCCGGCGTCGATGATCGTCCCCTGGTGGGTCATCGGCAGGAAGCCGGCGGAGAAATTCCCCTTGGCGTTGTAGGGCAACCCCTTCGGGTCGGGCAGGACGACGAAGGTCGGCAGATTGTCGCCGAGTGCCCCGAGCCCGTAGGAGATCCAGGCCCCCAGGCAGGGGAAGCCGGGCGTCAGGAAGCCGGAATTCATCAGGTAGCTGGCCGGGCCGTGGACGTTCGTCCGCGAGGTCAGCGCCATCAGGAAGGCCATGTCGTCCACGCATCCGGCCAGGTTCGGCAGGACCGAGCTGACCCATCGGCCCGACTCGCCGTGCTGCTTGAACTCGAACGGCGACTTCATCAGGCGGCCCGGGGCGCTGGTGACGGCCTCGACCTTCTCCCCCGGGTCGAAGACCTCGCCGTGGCGTTTGGTCAGCTCGGGCTTGTGGTCGAACGTGTCCATCTGGCTGACGCCGCCGTTGAGGAACAGCTGGACGACCCGGCGGACCTTCGCCCGATGATGCAGGCCGCCGTTGAGGTCGGCGCGGGGCCGATCCGTGCCGGTCGCGGCCAGCAGCTCGCCCTGCCCGAGCATCTGCGCCAGGGCGATCCCGCCCAGGCCGCCGCCCACGTTCCAGAGCCAATCTCGCCTCGTCGCCGGGCCGAGCATCATCCCTCACCCCTCAATTGACGAAGAGGAATTCGCTGCTGTTGAGCAGCATCCGGCAGAAATTCACCGTCCCGAACCTGCTCGCGTATTCGGCCCAATCACGGGCCTCGTCGTGCGAGGCCGGACGGCCAAGGGCCAGAGTAAACGCGGCCCGGACCCGGGATTCGGGGTCGCCGCCGAGGGCTTCGAGCCTCCGGGCGAAGTGTTCGCTCTGGCGGAGGATGAACGGGTCGTTGAGCATCGCCAGGGCCTGGAGCGGCGTGATCGAGGCGTTGCGCGCGGGGGTCAACTGCGAGGCGTCGGCGGCGTCGAAGACGTCCATGAACGGGTCGGGGAGGGTCCGGAACAGGAATCGGTAGACGCCCCTCCTGCCGGCGCCGGGAGCATCCCAGTCGAACTTCGAGTAATCGACCGTCGGCGTGACGTGGACGCCCGGCCCGAGCGCGAAGTGGCGGACGGACGGCCCGCCCATCGTGACGTCGAGCCGCCCGGACACCATCAGCACCGCGTCCCGGATCGATTCGGCGTCGAGCCGAGTCCGGTTCATCCGCCAGAGCAGGCGGTTCTCGGCGTCGATCGACGCCCCCTTCGGGTCGTGTCGGGACGACTGGCGGTAGGTCGCGCTGGTGACGATCAGGCGATGGAGCCGCTTGAGCGAACCGCCGTCTTCGAGGAAGGTCGAGGCGAGCCAGTCGAGAAGCTCGGGATGGCTGGGCGGGCTGCCCATCCGGCCGAAGTCGTTGGGCGTGTCGACCAGCCCCCGGCCGAAGTGGTCGAGCCAGGCCCGGTTGACGATCGATCGCCAGGTGAGCTTGTTACCGGGGTCGACCAGCCATCGGGCCAGCGCGGCCCTCCTGGCCCCCTCGTCGGCCTGGTTGGACACATCGAACTTGACCCCAACACAGCCGAGGGCGCCCGGGATCGCGGCGGCGCCGGGCTGGCGGATGTCGCCTCGCTTGAGGACGAAGACCGGCCTCGGGCCGCCGGGGGGCCTGTGGCTCCCGTCGGGCTTGAAGTCGCCGGCGGCGGCGTAGACGACCCGGGATGGGGGCAGCTCGGCAAGCTTCCGATCGAGCGTCTCGGCGAGGTAGATCGCGGCCAGTTCCCGCTTCTGCTCGACCGTCCGGCGATCGGGGGGGATGTCGAGGAGACCGGCCAGCGGACCGCCCGGCGAGCCGAGCCGGACGGGCTTCGGGGCCGTCGTCACCGAGAGCCGGAACCGACCGATCGGGTGATTGACGGGGAAGGTCTGGCGGAGGACGAAGGTCAGGGTCGTGCCGCCCTCGTGACCGACCGCGTCCTGGAATTCGAAGATGCCCTCGTGCGGCCTGCCGACCTCGGGAAAGATGCCCCAGGCGGTCCCGTGGTTCTTGTCGAGCGCCCCGGCGATCCCCCAGCCGGCCTGATCGTGATCGGCGACGGCCCGGGCGATCGGCACCGACTTCGACTCGCCCGGGGCCGACCTCGGCGCGGCAAGGACCTCGAACTCGGTCAGGTGGAGGTTGCCGTTCTCGTTGCGGCCGGGCCCCCGGCTCGGGAGGCGGTCGTCGGGGATCAGTTCGAGCCGGACGGCGGTGATGCCGGCCAGGTCGGTCGATGCGGCGATGGTGTACGTCTCCTCGGCGGGCCGCTGGCCTCCGGCGAGGATCGAAAGGTCGGGCTGTTTCTCGAAAGTCGTACCCGAGGCGGACTTCAGCTCGGAAGCGTCGAGCACGGTCCACCGGACGAGAGTCGCTCTGATCGACGACTCCCACGAGTTCACCTCATCCTGGATCTCCGGGCTCAGGAGGGTGCCCATCAGGGCCGGGTCCTTGTCGCGGAGGGCCTTCCGTCGGGTCGAGAGGTCGAGCCGGAGCTTGTGGACGGCGGGGTCGGGGTCGTAGGTCCGATCGGCCCGGCCCACCCCGGCAAAGACGGCCTGGAGGCCGTAATATTCGGGCTGGGTGATCGGGTCGAACTTGTGGTCGTGGCAGCGGGCGCAGTGGACGGTCGAGCTGACGAAGGTGGACATCACGGTGGCCACCATGTCGTCCCGGTCGAGATAGTAGCCGACCTGGCGGTCGATGCTGTCCTCGCGGATGTCTCGGAGGGAACTCTCGTCCCAGGGGCCGGCGGCGAGGAACCCCAGCCCGACGACAGAAACCGGGTCGTCCGGGAACAGCACGTCGGCGGCCACCTGCTCCTGGACGAACCGGGCATAGGGCTTGTCGCGGTTGAACGACTCGATCAGGTAGTCGCGGTAGGGCCAGGCGTTGGGCCGGATTCGGTCCTGGTCGTGGCCGTGGGTCTCCGCGAAGTGGGCCAGGTCCATCCACCGTCTCGCCCGCCGCTCGCCATAGTGGGGGCTGGCCAGCAAGCGGTCGACCAGCCGCTCGTAGGCTTCGAGGGCCGGGTCGGCCAGGAAGGCGTCGACTTCTTCCGGGGTCGGGGGGAGGCCGAGGAGGTCGAAGGTGAGCCGGCGGATGAGGGTCCGGCGGTCGGCCTCGGGGGCCGGTTCGAGTCGTTTTTCGCTGAGCCTCTTATAGATGAAGGAGTCGATCGGATTCCGGGCCCGGTCGCGACCCTCGACGGGGACCTTCGGCTTGACGATCGGCCGGAGGGCCCAGCGGTCCTCAAGGGTCGAGCCGGGCCTGGTCGGGACGTCCCTCGGGTCGGCCGCCCCTCGCTCGATCCAGCGGCGAAAGTCGGCGATCACGGGTTCGGGCAGCTTCCCCTTGGGGGGCATCGGCTCGATGTCGCCCCCCTGCTCGATCGCCTTCAGGAGCAGGCTCTCGTCCGGCCTGCCGGGGACGACGGCCGGGCCGGAGTCGCCCCCTTCGCGGACACCGGGGCGGCTGTCCAACTTCAAGCCCCCCTTGGACTTGGAGGACTCGACCGAGTGGCAGGAGTAACACCGCTCGATCAGGACCGGCCGGATCTTCGCCTCGAAGAAATCGCGGCCCGACTCGTCCTCGGCCGCCAGGGCCGGGGACAGAACGACCAGGCAAAACCAGACGATGGCCAGAAGGATCGCCCGGGAACTTCGCGTGGGTCTCATCGTCTCCCCGTCAGGTCCGGGCGGAGGGATCGAGCGTCACCATAAACCTTTTCTGCTCTTCGATTTTCGAGATTTCCAAACGAACCCAAGCCTCGCTCGCATTCGTCTTGACCCTGGTCGGAGATGGCGGGCCGCTCCTGCTTGAGGATATCGCGGCCTCGGGCCGATAGCGAGTTTTTTGCCTGTCGCTTCGGACCAAATTTTCAACATACGAACCCAATCCCACGAACGACCATCCCGCCCGATGACCAGGACGAATAGCTTCGCGGACGGCGGCCGGGCCGCTCGCCCTCGCCGGACCTTCGGCCTTCGAAAAATCCGAAGCCAATACAGCGAATCGCAAAACTCGAAGCCAACGGAGCGTCGACCGACGAGCGAGCCCATCGGACTCTCTCCGGGATTTATTATCATGAACTGGCCGACCGATGAACCGGGTTTCTGGCGGGAACTCGCCCCCCCCCCTCGTCAGGCCAGGAAATGGCACGCTGGGTCTCGCAGATTTCAAAGCCATCCGTCTGCGCCCGGACTGATGCATACCCTCATGGACTTGGCCGGACAAAGCTGGGCAAACAGGCCTTCGGAGACCGTGAAATGACGAAAAAAGGGCCCGAAATCTGGCCGTGTACGGGCAAAAATCGACCGGAATGGGCGAGAATTCGCGACTTCGGAGCAGCTTTGCACGACAAACCTTTTTGTTATACGACAATCCAAGAAAAATAGGCAAAACACATAGCCTTTCTGGCCGGTCCATGCATTCCTACCATCTTCCCCAATCACCCTGGAACCCGCGAGATCCCAGACATTTGCATCGCAAAAACGTTTGCCAACCAGATAACCAATTTTATCCAGATTACCAATGTAGCGAACGAACCTTTTGCTTGCTCTGACGACCCGGCGGGACGACCTCGCCGAGGAATCAGGAACGGTGTCGGGCCGCGAGGTCGTGATGCCGGTGTTGCCGGGAACGCTTACGGATCGCCATCGCCCCATTTTTCGGGGGGCGAAGCCGGCCCGATCTCAAATCGTGAACAATCTCATCGAAAACGGTCTGTCGGCCGACCCGCCCTCTGGGTTACAGTAGGATACTGGCCTCGCGCTCGCCCCATGCGCGGGGAGGTGGGAACGTAGCCCGCCTCCTAAATTCCTCTTCATCTTCGCGGACCCGGACCGGCGGCCCATCGGGCCGCCCTTGGGACGGAGCCGGCTCTTTCAGCGGAGCGAAGCAAGATTCTCTCATGGTAGATCGAAACCTGCTCCGTGAACTCGACGTCCAGGAAGTGGACGGCGAAGACTTCGACATGGGCGACCTCCTTGGCGACTCCATGGGCGTCGAGGCCGGCGGCATCGTCCCCGGCCGGGTGGTCGAAATCGTGGGCGATCAGGTCGTCGTCGACGTGGGCTACAAGTCCGAGGGCCTCGTCCCGCTCAACGAGTGGGAGGACAACGAGGCCCCGCCTCAGCCCGGCGACGAGATCGAAGTGCTGCTCGAGGGGATGGACGACGACACCGGCGAGGTCGTCCTCTCCCGCAAGAAGGCGCACCGGATGCGCGCCTGGGAACGCGTCGTCTCCAAGCACCGCGAAGGGGACGTCGTCACCGGCAAGGTCACCCGGAAGATCAAGGGCGGCCTGCTGGTCGACATCGGCATCAACGCCTTCCTGCCGGCCAGCCAGGTCGACATCCGCCGGCCGCCGGACATCGCCGATTACCTCGACCGCGAGGTCCGCTGCGTCATCCTCTCGATCGACGAGGAACGCCGGAACATCGTCCTCTCTCGCCGGAGCCTGATCGAGACCGAGCGCGTCGTCCTCCGCGAGAAGCTCCTCTCGGAGATCGCCGTCGGCCAGGTCCGGACCGGCACGGTCAAGAACCTCGCCGACTTCGGCGCGTTCGTCGACCTCGGCGGGATCGACGGCCTGCTCCACATCACCGACATGGGCTGGGAGCGGCTGAAGCACCCGAGCGAGCGGCTCCGGGTCGACGACCAGATCGAGGTCATGATCCTCAACGTCGACATGGAGCGCGGCAAGATCGCCCTGGGCCTGAAGCAACTGACGGCCAACCCCTGGGAGCAGGTCGCCGAGAAGTACCCCGTCGGCGCCCGCGTCACCGGCGAGGTCGTCAACGTGATGAGCTACGGCGCCTTCGTGAAGCTGGAGCCGGGCATCGAGGGCCTGGTCCACGTCTCGGAGATGTCCTGGACCCGCCGGATCAACCACCCGAGCGAGGTGGCGTCGGTCGGCGATCAGGTCGAGGTCGTCGTCCTCGGGATCAACCAGCAGAAGCGCGAGATCAGCCTCGGGATGAAGCAGACCCAGGCCGATCCCTGGGATCTGGTCGCCGAGAAGTACCCGCCCGGCTCGATGGTCGAGGGGACCGTCCGGAACCTCACCAACTACGGCGCCTTCGTCGAGGTGGAAGAGGGGATCGACGGGCTGCTCCACGTCTCCGACATGAGCTGGACCCGCAAGATCGGCCACCCCAGCGAGGTCCTGGAGAAGGGGCAGCGGATCTCCTGCCAGGTCCTCAACGTGGACCAGGAGCGGAAGCGGATCGCCCTGGGCCTCAAGCAGATGAAGCAGGACCCGTGGGAGGCCGACATCCCGGGCCGCTACGGCCCCGGCGACGTCGTCTCGGGCAAGGTCACGAAGCTGACCAACTTCGGCGCCTTCGTCGAGCTGGAGCCCGGCCTGGAAGGGCTCCTGCACATCTCCGAGCTGGCCGACCACAAGGTCGACAGCCCGGAGGAGGTCGTCAACGTGGGCGACACCATCGAGGTGACGGTCCTCCGGGTCGACCGCGGCGAGCGCAAGATCGGCCTCTCGCGGAAGAAGTCGCAGGAGGTCGCCGGCGACAAGTCCGAAGGCGAGACGTCCGCCGCTCCCTCCGCCGGCAAGCCCGAATCGACGGCCCTCAAGGGCGGCCTCGGCGGCGGCGGCCCGCTCTTCAGCCTCAGCTCCGAGGCGGACAGCGGCGAGTCGTCGGACGACGAAGAGACCGACTGAGTCCGACAATCTGTTGACCGATCGACAAGCCGCCGCACCTCGGGCCCGAGGCGCGGCGGCTTTTTTCGTTCGTGCCGTCAACCTGCATCTTCGGATCGACCCCTACCTTCCCGGCAGTCGTCCGAAACCCCCGGAATGAACGGGTCAGTCAATTGAATTTGCGTGTTCCTGAAGCTACGATGTCACACGAAACATGCGAATCGGACCGGCCGCGTCCTCGATAACGGCCGATTCGTGGGATGTTACCGAGATCTTCACCACCCTCTTCGAACCCCGGTCGGGGCCTCGATCGAGAGGCCACGAGACACGCATTTCGACCCCGTCGGTCCCCGATCAGGTCCTCTCCCGCCCGATCCGGATTGACCTCAAAGCCAACCATCAAACCTCGATGTCGGGTCGGCGGCTCGCCCTGCCCCTCGACGTCGGGCCGAGCCATTTTCGTCGGAACCCGGGGCCAACATCCCCCATCCGCCGGACCTACCCGAACGGGATGAGAGTGATCGCATCATGGCCATTCGCGTCGCCCTGAATCACCTGACCGAATATGTCTACGATCGCCCGGTGACGCTGACCCCGCAGATCGTCCGACTCCGCCCCGCCCCCCACTGCCGGACGCCCATCGTGGCCTACTCGCTCAAGGTCGGGCCGAGGGATCATTTCCTCAACTGGCAGCAGGACCCCTACAGCAACTACCTGGGCCGGCTCGTCTTCCCCAAACCGACGAGGGAATTCAGGATCGAGGTCGACCTGATCGCCGAGCTGACGGTGGTCAACCCGTTCGACTTCTTCCTCGAATCGACCGCCGAGAAGTCTCCGTTCGTCTACGAGCCGACTCTGGCCCGCGAGCTGATCCCCTACCTCGAATGCGAGGAGGCCGGCCCCCGGCTCCGCTCGCTCATCGAGGCCGTCCGGCGAGACGGCATGGGGACCGTCGATTACCTGGTCGAGATCAACCAGACCCTCAGTCGCGAGGTCGGCTACACGATCCGGCTGGAGCCGGGCATCCAGACCTGCGAGGAGACGCTCACGCTCAGGAGCGGGTCGTGCCGCGACTCGGCCTGGCTGATGGTCCAGGTCCTGCGTCATCTCGGGATGGCCGCCCGGTTCGTCTCGGGCTACCTGATCCAGTTGAAGGCCGACGTGGCCTCGCTGGACGGTCCGTCGGGGGCGTCGCAGGACTTCACCGACCTCCACGCCTGGGCCGAGGTCTATCTGCCGGGCGCGGGCTGGGTCGGGCTCGACCCGACCTCGGGCCTGATGGCGGGCGAGGGCCACATCCCGCTGGCCTGCGCGGCCGACCCCCTGAGCGCCTCGCCGATCACCGGGTCCTTCTCCTGGACGAAGGGCCCGGACGAGGGAGACGACGCCGAATGCGTGACCGTGTTCCGCCACGACATGAGCGTGACGCGCGTCCACGAAGACCCGCGCGTCACCAAGCCCTACACCGAGGAGCAGTGGCGGGAGATCGAGGAGCTGGGCCACAAGATCGACGAACGGCTCCGGCTCGGCGACGTCCGGCTGACGATGGGGGGCGAGCCGACCTTCGTCTCGATCGACGACATGGAAGGGGCCGAGTGGACCTCCGCCGCCCTCGGCCCGACCAAGCGCCGGCTGGCCGGCACCCTGCTCAAGAGGCTCCGCGACCGGATGGCCCCCGGCGCCGTGCTCCATCATGGACAAGGGAAGTGGTACCCGGGCGAGTCGCTGCCTCGCTGGGCCTTCGGCTGCCACTGGCGGCGCGATGGCGTCCCCGTCTGGGAAGATCCCGCCCTCCTGGCCGACGAGGCGGTCGACCTCGGCCATCGCGAGGAGCATGCGCAACGCTTCGCCACGACCCTGGCCGGGCGGCTGGGCGTGCCTTCGAAATATTGCCAGGCCGGTCATGAAGACGTCTGGTACTACCTCTGGAAAGAGCGGAAGCTCCCGACGAACGTGGACCCCCTGTCCAGAAATCTGGGCGACGCCGAGGAGCGGAAACGACTCGCGAAGGTCTTCGACGAGGGGCTGGATCGCGTCGTCGGCTACGCCCTGCCCCTCCGGAGGGCCCGGAGCGGAGACCGCGGCTGGGTCAGCGGCCCGTGGTTCCTCCGCCGCGAGCACATGTTTTTGATCCCGGGCGACTCGCCGATGGGCTTCCGCCTGCCGCTCGACTCGCTCCCCTGGTCGGGCCCCGAGGACATCGACCCGTTCATCGAGGCCGACCCCTTCGCCCCCCGAGAGCCGCTCGTCTCCCGCGACGAGCTGGCGAAGCAGCGGCGGGTCGTCGTGCCGCCCGCCGGGGACGGGCCGGGGGCCGGCGGTGGCGACGAGTTCGGGGAGTCCGCCGCGAGCTATCCGGTCGGCCGGTCCGCCGCCGGGATCGTCCGGACGGCCCTCTGCGTCGAGCCCCGCGACGGCCGGCTCCACGTCTTCCTGCCCCCCCAGGGCTATCTGGAGGATTATCTCGAACTGATCGCCGCCGTTGAGGATACGGCGAGGGATCTCCGGATGCCCGTCATGATCGAGGGCTATCCCCCGCCTCGCGACCATCGGATGAACCACCTGGGCGTCACCCCCGACCCCGGCGTGATCGAGGTCAACCTGCACCCGGCGAGCAACTGGGACGAGCTGGTCGACCAGACCACCGTCCTCTACGAGGAGGCCCGCCAGACCCGGCTGGGGACCGAGAAGTTCATGATCGACGGCCGGCACACCGGGACCGGGGGCGGTAATCATATCGTCCTCGGCGGCGCGACGCCGGCGGATAGCCCGATCCTCCGGCGGCCGGACCTGCTCCGGAGCCTGGTCGCCTACTGGCACAACCACCCCTCGCTCTCCTACCTGTTCTCGGGGATGTTCATCGGCCCGACGAGCCAGGCCCCCCGGATCGACGAGGCCCGGAACGACAGCCTCTACGAGATGGAGGTCGCCTTCCGCCAGATCCCCGACCACGGCGGCTGCCCCCCCTGGCTGGTCGACCGGGTCTTCCGCCACCTGCTGGTCGACGTCTCCGGCAACACCCACCGGGCCGAGTTCTGCATCGACAAGCTCTACTCCCCCGACTCGTCGAGCGGCCGGCAGGGGCTCGTCGAGATGCGCGGGTTCGAGATGCCGCCGCACTCGCGGATGAGCCTGACGCAGCAACTGCTGATCCGCGCCCTCATCGCGCGATTCTGGGACGCCCCGTACACCACCCCCCTGGCCCGCTGGGGGACCGAGCTTCACGACCGGTTCGTCCTGCCTCACTTCGTCTCGGAGGACTTCCGGGACGTCATCGACGACCTCCGCGAGGCGGGCCTCCCGCTCGATCGGGGCTGGTTCGACCCCCACTTCGAGTTCCGGTTCCCGAACTTCGGTCGGGTCGCGTATCGGGGGGTCGATGTCGAGCTTCGCCAGGCCATCGAGCCCTGGCACGTCCTCGGCGAGGAGAGCGCGCCGGGCTCGACGGTCCGCTACGTCGACTCGTCGGTCGAGCGGGTCCAGGTCAAGGTGAACGGGATGACCGACGGCCGCCACGTCCTGGCCTGCAACCGGAGGAGGGTCCCCCTCCACCCGACCGGGACCGTCGGCGAGTATGTCGCGGGGGTCCGCTACCGGGCGTGGCAGCCCCCCTCGTGCCTGCACCCGACCATCCCGGTCCACGCCCCCCTGGTGTTCGACCTCTACGACACCTGGATGAAACGTTCGGCGGGCGGCTTCACCTACCACGTCTCGCATCCGGGCGGGCGGTCGTTCGACACCTTCCCCGTCAACGCCTACGAGGCGGAGAGCCGTCGCTTCGCCCGCTTCATCCCCTTCGGCCACACGCCGGGCACGGTGGCCGTCCCTGCCGAAGATCGCAACCCGGAAGCCCCCTTGACGTTGGACTTGAGGAAGTCGCCCCGGTAAGCTGGCCCGAACGATTGGGTGCCGCTCTCGATTTTATGATCGCGACGCCTCTCGTTCCCACGGTCCTCCGTGGGAATGCCGTCCGAGACGCTCCGCGTCCTCTTCCGTGCGGCGCGTCCGGGCCGGAAGACGACGCGGAGCGTCGAAGACGGCATTCCCACGCGGAGCGTGGGAACGAGGGCCTACGCTCT
>JAJYDH010000693.1 GCA_021777685.1 Planctomycetota bacterium
AGTGAGGCGGGACGGCCGGCACGCCCCCGAGGTTCACGACCGGAACGCGGGGTCGGGCAGCCCGCCCGGCTCGCGGTCGAGCCGGTAGGGAGTCAGGTCGACCCTCGGCTCGCGCCCGAGGACCAGGTCGGCGATGACCTCGGCGGTGGCGGGGGCGAGTTGCAACCCGGCCCGCTTGTGGCCAGTCGCCACGATCGCGTTCGAGTAGCCGGGGGCGGGGCCGAGATAGGGCTTGGAGTCGACGCTCCCCGGCCGGAGCCCGGCCCAGGACCGCTCGACCTCCAGCCCGGCCAGGCCCGGGCAGAGGCTCCGGGCCTCGGCGAGGAGGTCGCGGAGGGCCTCGGGCGTCGTCCGGGTGTCGAAGCCGGCGTCTTCCTCGGTAGCGCCGATCAGGACCCGGCCGTCGTCGCGGGGGACCAGGTACATCTTGCCGTGCTCGACGATCCGCCGGAGCGCCGGCCGGTCCCCCTTGAGCAGGACGATCTGCCCCTTGATCGGCGGGGTCTCGACCCGGATGCCCAGGCCCTCCAGCAGGGCCGACGACCACGCCCCGGCGGCGACGACCACCCGCCCGCACGCGATCGGGCCCGATTCGGTCCGGACCGCCGAGACCCGCCCGCCGGTCGACTCGAACCCGATCGCCCCCGAGCCCGGCCGGAGGTCGACGCCCCGGGCCTCCAGCGACGCGATCAGCGCCTTGAGGTGCCTCGGGTTGCGGATCTGGGCCCGGTCGGGCAGATAGTACGCCACGCGGAGCCCGGGGTTGAGCGCCGGCTCGACCCGGGCGAAATCGGCGGGGCTCATCCGCTCGTAGATGATCTTCTCGGCCCGCCACCGGCCGGCCGAGGTCTTCAGCTCGTCGTCCTCGGCCGGGGTCCACGCGACATCGACCCCGCCGGTCCGCCGATAGCCGTTGTCGATCCCGGTCTCCTCGAGCAGCGCCGCCGACCATTCCGGGTAGAGCACGGCGCTCCAGGAGCGCAGCTCGACGGTCGGGTTCGTCCTGAGCCGTTCGACGTGCGGGGGGATCATCCCCGCGCCGGCCCACGACGCCCCCTGGCCGAGCCCGCCCCGATCGAGGACCGTCGATCCGACCCCCTCGCGGGCCAGGCGATAGGCGATCGACAGCCCGATCACGCCGCCGCCGACGATCACCACGTCGGCCGACTTCATCGAGCATCCCCCTTCGACGCCTTCCAGGCCGCCTCGGCGACCCGGTAGATCGACCGGTCCTCGCTCGCCAGGACCAGGTCGGCGCCGTCCCAGCAGATCGCCTCGACGTCCGGGGCGTGGTGCCGGAAGGCCCCGATGAGCGACCAGCCGCCCGACCGGCCGGGCTCGTAGACCCGGACGTCCCCGATGGTGACGACGGCCAGCCTCCGGCCGTCGGCCGAGAGGTCGGCGCCGGTGGCCGGCCCGGAGCACCCGGGCAGGGCCGCGACCCGTTCGAGCAGGGCCGGGCGGAGGAGCGGGGCGGGAGGGTCGAACCGGACGGCGAAGACCTCGGCCTCGACGCCGTCGAGCCGCTTGGTGACGACGAAGCACCGGCCATCCCGGACGAACAGCCCCTCGGCGTCGAACCGCTTGCCCTCGGGGAACCTGTAGAACGACGACGCGGTCGCCTTCAGCGGGGCGTCCGAGGGCATGGCCGGGTCGGGCTCGTCGATCCGGTGGATCGCGCGGATCGGCAGGCGGCCGTCGTTGTTGCCGATGTCGCCGAGGTAGAGGTGGCCGGAGTCGTCGGCCGCGATGTCCTCCCAGTCGACGTTGGGGACCGCGACCCGGTACGACCGGACGAGCGTGCCGTCGAGCTTGACGGCGAACAGGACGGCGGGGTTGCCCGAGTCGTTGTGGACCCAGAAGATCCCGGGATGCCTGCGGCTCCGGACGATCCCCGACGCCTCGCGGATGGCCGGCTCGTCGAGCCGGCCCGCCCGCTCCACCGCCGGCCCGGCCGCCAGCCCGAGCCAGACCATCCCCCAGACGATCGGTCGACGCATCACCCGTCCTTCCCGCCCCGGCCTCGCGAGAGACCATCGTAGCAGGCCCGGGATGGGGCCGCCAAGGCGCGGCGGGATCAGCAGAGGTCATTCGGGCTCGACTGGCTCCCTGTCCCTCGGGGAGAGGGCCCGAGTGAGGGTCGTCGCCGGTCGAGCGATCGGGTTGAGATCTCTATTTTCGAAGCAGTTGGTTATGTCGACGCCCCTCACCCCCGGCCCCTCTCCCAGAGGGAGAGGCGAGGTAGATTGACCTGCGGGCATGGGGACGAGGGGCGAGGATGAAGCCGGGACGAACCGTCTTACTGACCTTGCCTGCCGGCCTGCTGGTTGCCCCGGCCGATGTCCACCATCCTGTCCCGGATCGACGCCTCGGCGTCGTGGGCCTGGCGGCTCTCGGCCTCCTCGCGGGCCTGCTCGGCCGCGGTCTCGTGCGTGGGCGCGGGCTTGCCGCCCTTGTCTTCGTGCGGCTGGGGGATCGCGTCCGTGAGCTTGTGCTTGCAGAGTTCCGACATGATCGTCTCCTTTCGAGACGGGATGACCCGGAGGAGGCCCGGCGAATGGCCAAGGTCGTCCCTCCCGGTCGCTTCCAGGGTGCATTGGAGTCGACCCCGTGGCCCGATTCAAGGGGATTTCGGATCGGTCCACCGCAGCGGTGAGCGGCCCGCGTGTCGCTTCGTCATCACCATGACCCGACACGGAGTTCGTGAGAGTCGCCATGAACAACGCTGAGATGACGACATGGGGAGGGGGAAGGTGCGCTCAAGGGATGAGAAAGTGTGAGCGGCAGGTACGCGCGAGGGGATGATGGCCCTTGAGGTTCCCG
>JAJYDH010000119.1 GCA_021777685.1 Planctomycetota bacterium
GTACAACGCCGCCCGCCGCGACGCCGTCGCCGGCCGGAAGGAGCGGGCCGGCGAGCTGGCCAGGGCCGCCGAGGCCCTCACCCACGTCCCCGAGCACCTCGCCCGGGCCCTCGACCCCGACGATCGGCCCGAGCCGAAGGAGAAGAAGGCCAAGAAGGAGAAGCGCGACCGCCCCGAGCCCCCCAAGGCCAAGGGGGAGCGGCCCGAGCCCAAGGAGAAGCGCGACCGCCCCGAGCCGCCCAGGGAGAAGCGCGACCGGCCCGACCGCGAGGACGACATCCCGCCGCCGATCGAGTGACATCCTTGTGCTGAATCGGGCATGACCGATGGGCTGATGGGCGATGATCGATCGGGGAATTCTCGGATTCGTCCATCGACCATCGTTTCATCGGCCATGCCGGACGCGATAAGACGACGAAATGCCCCCGGCCCGACCTCCCGGGCCGGGGGATCTTGTTCCCCCTTCGGGACCGACACGCTCATGGACCTCCGCAACAAGATCGGCCTCTACGGCTGCTATTTCCTGGGCATGGCGGGCATCGGGTTCACCCTGCCCTACCTGCCGCTCTACCTCGGCCAGCTCGGGCTGTCGGATCGGGCGATCGGGATGGTCTCGACCCTGGCCGCCGTGGCGGGGCTCGCCCAGTTCCCGGTCGGGCTCTGGTCGGACCGGATCGGCTGGCGGAAGCCGTTCCTGGTCGCCGCGCTGGCGGCGGTGGCCGCGTCGACCTGGCTCCTCCGGGGCGCCCAGGGCCTGGTCTGGATCGGATTCGTCGTCGTCCTCTTCGCCGAGAACGGCATCGGCCGGGCCGTCGTGGAGAGCCTGAGCGGCGCCGAGGCGGCCTCGCTGGCCCCGAAAGGGCAGGTCGGCGCGGCCCTCGGCGCCCTCCGGTTCTGGAAGCCGATCGGCATCGTCCTCATGACCCTCTTCGGCGGCTGGCTGGCCGAGACTCGCGGGGTCGGCTCGATCCTCGTGCCGTTGTTCGTCGTCCAGTGCCTTGCGGTCGTCGCCGCCCTGCTGATCCACGAGTCGGGCGGGAAGAAGGACGCTTCCGGGGCCGGGTCGGAGGAGATCGCGGGCGAATCGGCCCCCGAGAAGCCGAAAGGCGGCTGGCTGCCGAAGGATGCTGGGCTCTGGGCGTTCGCCGCGGCGATGGTCCTCTACCACGCGGCCAACGCGCCGGGCGGCGTCTATCTGGGCCTGTACATGAAGCGGGAGCTTCACGCCCCGGAGCGGATGCTGTCTTATGCGTTCGCGGTCAGCATGGTGGCCTGGATGATCGTGGTCTGGCCGGCGGGCTGGCTGGCGGACAGGTGGGGCCGGAAGCCCTTGCTCATCGCCGGCTGGACGATCATGGCGATCCGCCTGGCCCTCGTGGCGTCGCTCCGATCACCAGAGATGATCGTGGCCAATCAGGCGCTCGACGGGCTGGGCAATGGCCTGTTCGCGGTCCTCGCGGCGGCGTGGGTGACGGACCGACTGGCCGACCCCCGGCGATCGGGCGAGGCCCAGGTGATCGTCGGCTCGTGCCTGGTCCTGGGCTCGGCGATCGGCCCGGCGGTGTCCGGTTTCGTGGTCGAGCCGCTCGGTTATCGGGGGCTGTTCTGGGCCCTAGCCGGCGTCGGCGCGGTCGCCACGCTCATCGTCGTGACGCTCGTCCCCGAGACCTTGAAGAAGCACGACGAGCTGACCGAGGGCGGGATGGTCGACCCGATGCCCGTGACCTCCGACCTCTCGACGTCGGCCTGACCCTAAACCCCCCCCACCAGGAACCCTGTCCGTGACTCCTCCTCCAGCCTCCATACCCCTGGTCTCGACCATCTTCGGCCTGACCTACCTCGCGCTGGCGGTCGGGAAGGTCCCCGGCCTGCGGATCGACCGGTCGGGGATCGCCCTGGTCGGCGCGGCGGCGATGCTCGGCTTCGGCGTGATGGGCCTCCACGACGCGGCGAAGGCGGTCGACTACGAGACCCTGATCCTGCTGTTCGGGATGATGGTCCTCGTGGCCTTCCTCCGGCTCTCGGGCTTCTTCGCGCTGGCGACCGAGCGGATCGCCGAGCGGTTCTCGTCGCCCCGGGCCCTCCTGGCCGTGACGATCGGCCTGTCGGGCGTCCTCTCGGCCTTCCTGGTCAATGACGTGGTCTGCGTCGCCCTGACCCCGCTGGTCCTGGACCTGACCCGGCGGCTCAAGCGGCCCCCGATCCCGTACCTGGTCGGCCTGGCGACGGCGTCGAACGTCGGATCTGTCGCGACGATCACCGGGAACCCGCAGAACATCATCATCGGCTCGCACTCGCACATCCCTTACCTGCGGTTCGCGGCGAGGCTGGCGCCGGTCGCGGCGATCGGGCTGGTGCTCACGTTCCTGGTCGTCGCCCTCGTGTACCGCGAGGCCCTGGCCGACGACGGCGAGGCCGAGGCCGGCGACCTGCCGCGTCCCCGGGTCGATCGCGGCCTGATGGCCAAGAGCGTGGGGGTGGCCCTGCTCACGGTCGGCCTGTTCTTCGCGGGGTATCCGATCGCCCTGGTGGCCCTGGGAGCGGCGGCGGTCCTGCTGCTCGGCCGGGTCCGGCCCGAGAAGGTCTATGAGTCGGTCGACTGGCCGCTCCTGGTCATGTTCGCCGGGCTGTTCGTGGTCGTCCACGGCTTCGAGGAGGTGGTCGTGAGGACCTGGGGCATCGACCGCTGGCACTCGCTGCTCGACTCGCCGGTCGTGGCGGTCAGCGGGCTGTCGGTGGTGCTCTCGAACCTCGTGTCGAACGTGCCGGCGGTCCTGCTGTTCGAGCCCCTGATGAACGCGATGTCCGGGGCGAATCGGGAGCAGGCCTGGCTGGCCCTGGCGATGTCGAGCACCCTGGCGGGCAACCTCACCGTGCTCGGCTCGGTCGCCAACCTGATCGTGGTCGAGAACGCCCGCCGGGTCGGGACCGACCTGGGCTTCGTCGAGTACCTCAAGGTCGGCGTCCCCTTGACGATCCTGACGACCCTCGTCGGCGTCGCCTGGCTCTACTTCACCCATTATTGAAACCGGAGGCACTCCGATGGACGACAAGAAGCCGGAACCGGGCCGGCGGAGCCTCCGGGCGCTGGACGCGCTGAACGTCGTGCTGGCCGACGTCCGCGACGGCCTGGGGCCATACCTGGCCATCTATCTGGCCTTGAAGCACTGGGACGCTTCGAAGATCGGCATGGCGATGTCGGCGATGGGGATCGCCTCGGTCATCGCGCAGACGCCCGCCGGGGCTCTGATCGACCGGACCCGGCGGAAGCAAGCCTGGATGGTCGCGGCGTCGGCGGTGACGGCGCTGGGGGCGATCGCGATGGTCCGGATGCCGACCCTGCCGGTCATCCTCGGGGCCCAGGCGACCATCGGCGTCGCCTCGGCGATCTTCGCGCCGGCGATCGCGGCGGTGAGCCTGGGGCTGGTCGGGCACGCCCGGATGTCGCGGAGGACCGGGCGGAACGAGGCGTTCAACCACGCCGGGAACGTCATCGCGGCGGTCCTGGCCGGGCTGATCGGCGACCATATCGCCTACGAGGGGATCTTCTACCTCCTGGCCGCGATGTGCGCCGCGTCGATCGTGGCGACCCTGATGATCCGCCGCGACGAGATCGACGACGACCTCGCCCGGGGGGGCGAGGCCGGCGACTCCGACCAGGACCACGACCCGAGGATCGTCCCGATCCTCGACCTCGCGAAAGACCGGCGCATCCTGATCTTCGCCGCCTCGATCGTCCTGTTCCACTTCGCCAACGCGGCGATGCTCCCGCTCGTCGGCCAGAAGATGACGGCCGGGAAGTCGGACGGCGTGGCCGGCTACATGTCGGCCTGCATCATCGCCGCGCAGCTCGTGATGGTCCCGGTGGCGGTCGCGTCGAGCCGGCTGGCCGACTCGTGGGGACGCCGCCCGACGTTCCTGGTCGGCTTCCTCGTCCTGCCGGTCCGGGGGCTGCTGTACACCCTCACCGACGACCCTCGATGGCTGGTGGCGATCCAGCTCCTGGACGGCATCGGCGCGGGGATCTTCGGCGTGGTCGGCGTGCTGGTCATCGCCGACCTGACGCGCGGCACGGGCCGGTTCAACTGGATGCAAGGGGCCCTGGCCACGGCCACCGGCATCGGGGCCTCGGCGAGCCAGCTCCTGACCGGCGAGATCGACTTGCGGTTCGGGTTCAATGCCGGCTTCTCCGCCCTCTCGGCCATCGCCGCCGTCGCGCTGGTGTTCTTCGGCCTGGCCATGCCCGAGACCCGACCCTCGGACAAGGTCGCCCATGACGGCCTGGCCGACCCGATCGACCTCCAACTCTCCCCGGCGAGGACCTGACCCATGAGCACGATCGAAGACCCCGTCACCTTCGTCGTCCCCGGCGACCTCCACCTGACCGTGGCCGGGCTGGACAACCACCTCGTCGCGGTCCGCATGGTCGAGGAGGTCAACGAGCTGATCCGGCCCGACTTCGTCCAGTTCATCGGCGACAACGTCCAGGACGCGACCGAGGCCCAGTTCCGCCTCTTCGACGACCTCCGCCAGCGGCTGATCTGCCCGCATTTCGCGCTCGTCGGCGACCACGACGTCAAGGGCGACCCCGGCGCGAAGGGGTTTCGTTCTCGCTTCGGCCAGACGACCGGCTCGACCTCGCTCCGGGGCTTCCGCCTCATCCGGCTCGACACCCAGCAGTCGAAGCCGATGGGCCTCTCGGCCGATCAGGTCGATTGGCTCCGGGCCGAGGTCGACTCCGCGCTCGCCTCGGGCGAGCGGCCGGTGATCTTCCAGCATAATTACCCGTTCCAGGTCTGGGAGGACTTCGACGGCCCCGGCGTCGACGAGTGGCGGGCGGTCGTCCAGACTCGCCGGATCGCGGCGATCATCTGCGGCCACACCCACTACTGGCAGGTCGCCAACGACGGGCGGAATGCCGTCGTCGCGGTCCGGTCGATCGGCGACCCCGAGGGAGGCGAGCCCGGGTATCTCGTCGGGCACCTGGCGGGCGACAATCTCGCGATCGCCTACCGGACGCCGGGCGAGCCCGGCCCGCTGGTGATGGTCACGCACCCCCGCGAGGCGATCCTGGCCACCGGCCCCGCCCACGTCGTGTCCGGCCGCGACCGGTTCGAGGTCCGGACGTGGGCGACTTCGGACGTCGCCGAGGTCGTCGGGCGCATCGACGGCGGCGAGTGGTTCCCGCTGGAGCCGGTGTCGCCCGGACGCTGGTGGGCGGCGCTGCCGGGCGATCGACTCGCCAAGGGGAGGCACCGCTTCGAGGTCCGGGCCGTCGACGCGATGGGCTCGGAGGGCGGCCGATCGATCGAATTCGCCGTCGACCCCACGGGCCGATTCACGGCCGTCCCCGCCGCAGTCCCGACCGTCGAGGGGACGGCGTTCTGCTGAGCCGGCGGCTCGCTCAGGGGCGGCCGTTGGCGAGCGCACCGAGGGCGAACGGGGTCGCGACGAGCGGGTCGTCCTCCTTCGAGGCGGAGAAGCGGTTCGACCACGTCCCGTCGGGCCGCTGGCGGCGGAGCAACTCGTCGGCGATCTCGGCGGCCCAGTCGACTTTCCGGCCGTCGCGCTCGAAGGTCCGGACGCCCAGCGACCGGAAGGCGTGGGCGAGTGACCAGCAATAATAGAAGTAGGTCGCCTCCCGGTCGTCCTCTCGCGAGCCTTCGAAGGTCCCGGGGACGGTCGAGGTCGAGAAGTTCCGCTTCAGCCATCCGAGGGCGGCCAGGACCCTCGGATGATCGGGCGGCAGGCCGCACCGGAGGAGCGCCCGGAGGCCGTCGGCGGTCGCCGAGCCGTAGGAATGGAACCGACCCGAGGGCGAGGCCCCGGCCTTGTTCCGGGCGGGGTCGGTCGGGGTCAGGAAGAAGCCGCCGTCGGATCGAGCGGGGTCGGATGGGTCGAAGTCCTGGCACCGCTCGACGAACCGGAGCGCCTTGACGATCGCCGGGTCGTCGGCCGTCGCCCCGCCGAGCCGCAGGGCCCCGACGGCGAACAGGGTGGACGAGAGGTCGGCGTCGACGGCCCGGCCGTCGTCGCGCCTGGCCGAGGGCTCCGGGGCGTAGCCCCACGCGCCGAAAGCCGGGTCGTCGGGCCTCCAGCCGAGGGGCTCGACGAGCTGGCGGCTGCGCAGGTCGGCCAGCAGGGCGGCCTGGGCCTCCCGGCCGTCGGGGGCGTGGATCTTCGACAGGGCGATCGTCGAGGCGGCGTCGAAATAGACCGGGTAAACGATGCCGAAGCGCCCCTCGTCGATCGAGCCGTCGGGGCGGACCCGGGCGGCGAGGTAGCGGGCCCCTCGGAGCCTGGCGTCCTCGATCCCCTCGACGGCGGGCGCGAAGGCGAGCGCCTTGAGGACCGCGGGGGTGAGCGAGGCGCCGTCCTTGAAGACGCCATAGGTCCTCGACCGCCAGGCCCCGTCCGGCGACTGGGCGGCGATGAGGGCCCGCGTGCCGGCGGCGACGGCCCGGTCGACGCGGTCGTCGCCCCGGCTCGCGAGGGCCGGGGCGACCAGCAGGGTCAGAGTTAGGGCGAGCGTCCTCATTTCTCGGCCGGCTTGTCCTTGTCCTTGGCCTGGGCCGGGACGGGGGTCCGGTCGGACAGGAGGACGAGGAGGGCGGTCGAGGTGCAGAACGTCCGGCCGGTGATGCAGTGGTGGCCCGACCAGCTCCCGTCGTCGTTCTGGATCCGGTTCATGTTCTCGGTCATCGACCTGTCCCACTTCTTCCACTCCTCGCCGCCCTTGAGCACGAGGCTCTCGCCGATGTTCATGTAGCTGAGGAACTCCTCGCCGCCGTTGGAGCCGAAGCCGCTGACGAAGGACCTGTCCTCCAGCCGCTCCACGACCGCCTTCTGGGCCTGATCGCGAACATTTCTGGCCTCGCCGAACCGCTTCAGGGCGTCCTTGGCCTCGGCGACTTCCTTCTCGTCCCTGGAAGTCTCGACCTTCTTCTTGAGCTCGGCCTCCTTCGTGGCGTTGGAGTTGACCGAGTCGGAGAGGACCGAGAGGCTGGAGGCGCGGTCGTACAGCTCGACCCCGGCCGAGCCCGCCCCGCCACCGACCCTGCCGCCCGCCATCCCCCGGGCGAAACTCCGGGTGGAGCTCGCTGGCGCGGCGGCAACGGCCGGGGTCTCGGCCGGGAAGATCGCGCTCGCCGACGACGGCGAGGCGAATTGAATCCTGGCGAAGTTCTCCGTCCTCGCCAGCAGCATCCCGTCGACCTTGACGCCATTCTGGGCGGCCCGGTTGATCCCCTTGCCGGCCATCGATTGGGCCAGGATCGGCGCCCATCCGGTCGCGTTGTCCCACGAGCCGTCGGCCTTCTGGTGCTTCTTGATCTTGCCGATGACCTTGTTGAGGGCGACGTCAAGCGACCTGTTCTCCTCGGGCTCGGCCATCCGCCCCTTGGCCTCGGCCAGGAAGAGCGAGGCGAGGAAGGTGTCGATGTTCGGCCCGAGCTTCATCTGGACCCGCGTCCCCTTGACGGTCGAGACGTCGAGCGACTCCGAGTCGGACGACTCGACCTGCGAGCGGACGAAGCGGACGGCCTTCGCCAGGGCGTCCTTGTACGGGCCGTCGCTCGGGGTGCTACCGGAGCGGATCAGGGCAAGCGCCGCGATCGAGGTGTCGGCGACGTTCGGCTTGTCCCTCAGCTCGGCCCCGCCGCCCATCTGCTTCGACTCGTCCCCCTGGCCCCAGCCGCCGTCCTTGAGCTGGTGCTCGACCAGCCAGTCGAGCCCCCGCTTGACCGACGGCGAGATCGGCTTGGGGTCGACCGCCGTCGTCCAGCCGACCGGCCTCTCGGCGACCGCCTCGGGCTTCTCCTTCTCCTCGGCCTTCGGCTCGCCTTGCGGCCCGGGTTCCTGCCCCGTCGTGATCGCCCAGATCCCCAGCGGGAACATCATCGCCAGTGCCATCCCTCGGAAAGGCTCGCGCATCGCCGCCTCCTTCGGACCTGGACCCGGAAGTTTGCCTGGGAGCAACCGTCTTGGACGCCGACGGCCGCCCCGAAGTTCCTCGGATTGGCGACCTCGGCGGCCCTCCCCCTCTCGATCACGTCCCGGCCGGCGAATCCTTGGGTCGGCCGCGGCTCGCCTCGCGGATCAGACCTCGCCCAGGGCCCGGTGGATGAACTGGACGGCGATCGAGCCCTCGCCGACGGCCGAGGCGACGCGCTTGACCGAGCCGCTCCGGGCGTCGCCGACGGCGTAGACGCGGGGCAGGCTCGTCTCGAACAGCGTGGGCCCCCGGTGGCCCGGCCAGCCGGCGCGTGCGAGTTCCTCGGGCGACAGGTCGGCTCCGGTCTTGACGAATCCCTTCTCATCCATGACCACGGCCCCCTGGAGCCAATCGGTGCAGGGCAACGCGCCGAGGAAGAGGAACATGTGCCGGGCTTCGAGGCGGAGCGGCGCGGCCTGGCCCCTCGCGGAGATCTCGACCCCTTTCAGGCAATCTTCACCGGATAGCGCGGTGATCTCGGAACGGGGGTGGAGGTGGATGTTGGGCGTCTCGTCGATCCTGCGGATCAGGTAGCGCGACATCGTCTCGGATAGATCGTCGCGGCGGATGACGATGTGGACGTTCCTCGCCCCCTTCGCGAGGTAGACGGCCCCCTGCCCGGCCGAGTTCCCGCCGCCGACCACCACGACGTCGCACCCGGTGCAGAGTTCCGACTCCATCGCCGTGGCGCCGTAGTAGATCCCGCACCCCTCGTACTTCTCGGCCCCGGGCACGTCAAGGCGTCGGTAGCGGGCCCCCGTGGCGATGACGACCGCTCGCCCTCGCGCGGACCGCCCGTCGGCGAAGGTGATCCGGTAGTTCGCCCCGTCCTTCGAGAGTCGCTCGGCGCGGACGGGGCTGGCCATCCGGGTGCCGAACTTCTGCGCCTGCACGGCGGCGCGGGCGGCCAGCTCGGTGCCGGAGATCCCGGTGGGGAAGCCCAGGTAATTCTCGATCTTCGAGCTGGTCCCGGCCTGGCCGCCGGGGGCGTCCGTGTCGATCGCCATGACCGACAGCCCCTCCGACGCCGCGTAGACCGACGCCGCCAGGCCCGCCGGGCCCGAGCCCACGACCAGCACGTCGCGGACGTCGTCGCTCTCGATGACGTCGAGCCCCAGGCAGTGGGCGACGTCCTCGACCCTGGGATTCCGGTAGATGTCGCGGTCGCGGTGCATCAGGATCGGCGTCTCCTCGACGCCGACGCCGAACTGCTCCAGGAGGGCCGCGACCGCCGGGTCGTCCTCCAGGTCGAGGAAGCTGAACGGCAGGTCGTTCCGGGTCAGGAACGACCGGAGCCGGTGGGTGTCGGGCGAGTACCGCGAGCCGATGACCTTGATCGCCGAGTGGCCGCTCTCGATCAGGAACGAGCGGCGGACGAGGAACGTCCGCAAGATCCGGTCGCTCAGCTCCGAGTCCTCGACCACCACGCGGCGGAGCTTGGCCGGCGCGATCCGGAGGACCTCCGAGTCCTCGTCGGCGACCGCCTGCACGACCGCGGCCCGGCCGCTGAGGGTCGAGGTGTCGCCGACGAACTCCCCCGGGCCCTCCTTGACGATCGACCGGAACCCCTCGGGCGTGTACTGGCGGATGTCCACCTGACCCGACAGGATGACGAAGAAGTCGATGTCGAAATCCCCCTCGTCGAAGAGTACGGCCCCCCTCGGCAGCGCCTCGCGGGCCCCGAAGGGCTCCAGCCGGGCGATCTGCTCGGGCGTGAGCTTCGGCCGGAGGTCGGCCTTGTTGGCGATTTCGGCTTCCATCGGGTGTCCTTCCGGCTCCGCCTCGGCCCGTCCGGCGCGACGGGACGCGATCGGCGCATGATACCCGGGCCTTGCGGATAAGGCATCCCTCGCGACGAATCTCTTCGGTGCCTGCTCGCTGGACGGGGCCCGCCGGCTCGTCGACAATGTGGGCTCAACCTCAAATCGAGGAGCACTCCCTATGCCCGAGCCCGAGGAGATCCGCTTCGCCTGCATCGGCTGCGGGGCCCTGAACCCGGTCGGGGCGGAAGCCTGCTCGGGTTGCGGGCATCGCTTCGCCGGGCCGGACGTCGTCTCGACGCCGCCGATGTCCGTCCCTCCCGAACGTCGACCGCTCACGCCCGATCGGTACTTCGAGCCGCCGAAGGCCGAGATCGCGCCGCCGCCCCGGTTCCGGATCGGCACGGCGATGGCGTTCATCGCCGTGATCGCGGTCTGCCTGGCGGGGTTCGCGGCCGACGTCTCGTTGGGCATCCTGACGTCCCTGGCGCTCGGATCGGCCTCGATCCGGACCTTCCTCGTCTCGGCCCGTCACGAGGCCAGGGGCCGGCCGATGGACCTGAGCGAGCAGTTCCTGGTCTTCCTGATGACCATGATGGGGACCGTCCTGGTCGTGATCTCGTCGGCCATCGGCTTCTGCGTGACCTGCTTCCCGGTCGGGATCGGCAGCAGCAGCCTCCCGCTGGCGCTGGCCGTCGGGGGCGCGGCGGCGATCGCCACGGCGTTCTGGGTCGCCCGGGGCCTGCTGAGGATCGGCCGAAAAAACGAGGTCGAACGCGATCAGATCCGCTGGTATTGAAGGGACGTCACCGATGCCCGACCCCGAAGAGGTCCGATTCGCCTGCATCGGCTGCGGCGCGATGAATCCCGCCGGCGCCGAGGTCTGCGAGGGGTGCGGGCATCGCTTCGCGGGCCCGGCCGGCGGTCCGGTCGTCCGACCGGAGCCCCTGCCGATCGGCGACATCCCGCCGATGCACTTCCGCGACGATGATCTGTACAGGCCCCCGAGGCCCAATCCCGACGAGTCGATCCTGGGCTGCTTCGCGAAGGTGGTTGGGGTGATCGTCTCCATCATCGCCACGTTCCTCGCCTTCGTCGTGACCTTTTTCGTCACCTGCACGTCCATCGACAGCCCTCAGGGCGAGTTGACCCTCATCGTGTCCCTCGGCGCGGGCCTGCTGGCGGCGGGGTTGGTGGTCGCGTTCACCGTCTGGGTCGCTTCCCGCACTCGGGGCCGATAGGATGAAGCCGGTGGCCGCCAGGCCGGAGCGTGGATCATGATCGGGCCCGATCGATTCGAATCCGAGAAGCCCCCGGCTGCGAAAATCGGATCGTTCCGGATCGGGTCGGCGCTGGTGGTGATCGCGCTGGTCGCGGTGTCGATGGGTGCGATGCGGGCGAGCCTCCCGCTGGGGATCTTGCTGGCGGCGTCGGTCGTCCCCGCGGCGGTACTCACGGCACTCGTGTCCGATCATCGCCGGGCGGAAGGGCGGCCGATGGGGACCAACGATCTGGCCGAGTTCTTCGTCTTGGCGTTGTTGAATGTCTTCGTCGTCCTCATCGCCTCCTCGATCGCCTTCTGCGTCACCTGCGTGCCGATCAGCTTGATGGGCATGCATGGCGAGTTCCAGGTTGATGACAAGGCCATGATGCTCGCCGTCTCGCTCGGGGGGCTGGCGGCCCTGGGGGCCGGCTGGATGGTGGCGATGGGCCTCATCAAGGCCTCGCGTAGTCGTCAGGCCCGGGCCCGAGAAAGGGGCGAACCGTGACCCAGCTCCGCGATCATACCTTCCTGGGCACGACCCAGAGCCTCTGCCCGGAGTGCCTGGCGCTGGTGCCGGCCAAGATCATCGTCAAGGATCAACGGGTCTACTTCCGCAAGCGCTGCCCGACGCACGGGGTCCGCGAGGACTTCATCTGCTCCGACGTCGCGCTCTACGACCAGATGCAATACAGCCTGCCTGGCAAGGTCCCGCCCGAGTACGGGGTCGAGCCCGACAAGGGCTGCCCCTACGATTGCGGGCTCTGCACCGAGCACGAGCAGCACACCTGCATCGGGCTGGCCGAGATCACCTCGTCGTGCAACCTCCGCTGCCCGATGTGCTACGCCTCCAGCGGGCCGGGCGGGTCGCACCTGAGCTATGAGGACTCGATCCGGATGATCGACCGCCTCGTCGCGGTCGAGGGGCGGGCCGAGGTCTTGCAGCTCTCCGGCGGCGAGCCGACCATCCATCCCGACTTCCTCCGGGTCCTGGAATACGCCGTCGCGCGGCCGATCGACATCGTGATGATCAACACCAACGGCATCCGGTTCGCCCACGACGAGCGGATGCTCGATGCGGTCGCCGCGCACGGGCCGAGGGTCGAGGTCTACCTCCAGTTCGACGGCTTCGAGGACCGGAGTGCCGAGGTTCTCCGGGGCGAGCGGCTGGTCGAGACCAAGCTCAAGGCGGTCGAGGCGTTGGGTCGGCGAGGGATCAAGACGTCGCTGGTCTGCACGCTCCACCCGGGAGTGAACGACCACGAGGTCGGCAAGATCGTCGGGTTCGGGGTCGAGCGGCCCTGGATCACCGGCATCAGCTTCCAGCCGGCCACGTATTCCGGCCGCCACGTCCTGCCCGAGGAGCTGGAGCAACGCATCACCTTCCCCGACGTCATCAAGGCCATCGCCCAGCAGACGGGGGGCGTCTTCCGCGAGGACGACTTCATGCCCCTGCCCTGCGCCCATCCGAACTGCCACAGCCTGACCTACGCCTTCCGGAACGACGGCAAGGTCACACCCCTGATGCGGTTCATTGACGCCCGCAAGCACCTGGACATCCTGGCCAACGGCATCCTGTTCTCCCGGAACGCGGCCCGGAAGCTGATTGAGAAGTACCTGGACCGCGTAGGCGGTTGCGGGATCGGCTGCTTCCCCGAGGGCAACGGCGACGGCTCGCACTCGGACGACCCGACCGAGGCCGCCGCGTCCGAGTTCTTCGCCCGCGCCGTGGCCGAGCAGCTTTCCCAGGCGGACGTCTTCCGGATCACGATCACGTCGTTCCTCGATGCCTACAACTTCGACGTCCGCCGTCTGATGAAATGCTGCATCCACCACGTCCTGCCCAGCGGCCACGTCATTCCCTTCTGCGCGTACAATGTCCTCTACCGCGAGGGTCACGCCGCGCTGCCGGCCCTCCGGGATGCGGGCGTGGTGGGCGAGCCTGCCACGATCCACCTCGGGAACTGAACGGAGGCATCTGCCCGATGGGCCTGACCGTCCCCTGGGTTTACCCCTGGATCATGCTTGCCTCGCTGGCGACGGCGTTCGCGCTCCGGTCGCGGACGCCTCAGCCTTCGGGCCTCTCGCCCGGTCAGCGGCTGGGGATCGCGCTGGGGGCGTTCTGCGGGGCGATGATCGGGGCCAAACTGCCGTTCGCGCTGTCCGACTGGCACGCCCTGTTGGAAGGGCGGGTCTGGTTCGAGAACGGCAAGACGATCGTCTTCGGGATGGTCGGCGGATATGCCGGGGTCGAGCTGGCCAAGGCGATGCTCGGGGTCCGGGCGAAGACGGGCGACGGCTTCGCCGTGCCGGTGGCTGGGGCGGTGGCCGTGGGCCGGCTCGGCTGTTTCGTGGCCGGTTGCTGTCATGGGGTCGCGACGGGCTTGCCCTGGGGCGTCGACTTCGGCGACGGGATACGTCGACACCCGACACAAGTCTACGAGACGATCTTCCACGCCTCCGCGGCGGCCGTCCTGGCGATCTTGCAACGGCGCGGGCTGTTCCAGGGCCAGCTCATCAAGATCTACATCCTCGCGTACCTGTCCTACCGCTTCGCCACCGAATTCCTCC
>JAJYDH010000694.1 GCA_021777685.1 Planctomycetota bacterium
ATCGGCGAGAACGGCCACCTGGCGTTCAACGACCCGCCCGTCGCCGACTTCCTCGACCCGGTCCTGGTCAAGATGGTCCGGCTCGACGCCGCCTGCCGCCGCCAGCAGCTCAACGACGGCTGCTTCGAGCGGCTCGAAGACGTGCCGACCCACGCCTACACCCTGACCGTCCCCGCCCTGATGGCCGCGCCGGTGGTCTCGGTCGTCGTCCCCGGCCCCCGCAAGGCCGAGGCCGTCCTCGCCACGATCCGAGGGCCGATCGGCGAGGCCTGCCCCTCGACCGTCCTCCGGAACCACCCGGGCGCCGTCCTGCACCTCGACCGCGAATCAGCCCGGCTGATCCTTTGAGCGATAGGGCGAATGACGTAGGCTTCCGACCCGCCCCGCGTCAAACTATCTCTCGTTTCAGTCGGCCGGACCGACGTCACGATTCGGAAGTCATCGAGTCCATGCAGCCCGATTTTTCGGCCCTATTTCTTCGCGGCAAAGTCAGCCCGCTTCACTTTCGAGTGCGTGCCGGGGCATGCTTCATCCATGACGTGCAATTTCTCTCCAGCTATCTTCATGATGGGCGATTCTCGCCAGGGGCGGTCACGCGACGCGGGAAGAAGCTCCAGATCTCCGTCGAGCGTGACTGCTGGGAGCTGGGCTTAACCAAGCGGCCAGACGCATCGGAACTCCATATAGCGAGGTCACGTCTTTCCATCAGTCCTGTAGCTTCCGTTCGTTGGGAATTTAACGATCCTTTATGCCTCGAAAGGGAGCTGTGGATCGAGAGCATCTACATGGGCGCCGCTCATTGGGAAACACCCGAGGTAAGCGAGGTTATCATCTCAGCACCGCACAGCGGCTGGAAGTTATGTGTCTCCATCGCCGACGATTTCGGCGATATTCGGCTCGATGATCTGGAGATCCCCTATCTTCATTCCACGCGAAAGGCTTGACGAGGTGCCGCGATGAGTCGTAGTCACCACACCGCTCCCAGCCCATTCGGGCAAGCCGGTTGTCGATCCGGGCGGCATTGGGCTACAATCTCGCGGTCGACCTGGCCGAAGGACCGGCCGGGATTGACGGCGTTCTCCTCGATCGATGCGGCGCGAAGGACGGGCGATGGCCAGCGTATCCTGTTTGAAGACCCCTCTTTACGGGTGGCACCACGCCCACGGCGGCCGGCTCGTCGAGTTCGGCGGCTGGTCGATGCCCGTGCAATACTCGACCATCGTCGAGGAGCACAACGCCGTCCGACAGCGGGTCGGCCTGTTCGACATCAGCCACATGGGCCGGCTCGACTTCGAGGGTCCCGACGCCCAGGCCTGGCTGGAGCGGGTCACGACCAACCACGTCGCCAAGCTCGCCCCCGGGCAGATCCAGTACAGCCTGATGGTCGAGGACGACGGCGGGATGATCGACGACGTGCTCGTCTACCACCGCCCCGACGGCCTGGCGATGGTCTGCAACGCCTCGAACCGGCCGAAAGTCCTCGCCCAGTTAGAAAAGCACCGCGACGGGTTCGACGCCAGGCTGGCCGACCGGACGTTTGACACGGCGATGATCGCCGTCCAGGGGCCGGCGGCGCTCGCGACCGCACAGCGGCACTTCGACGCGACCTTGACCGACGTGCCCTACTATCATTGCGCGGCCGGCACCTTCCTCGACTTCCCCGCGCTGGCGAGCCGCACCGGATACACCGGCGAGGATGGTTTCGAGCTGATCGTGCCGGCCGACAAGGCGGCGAAGGCGTGGGAGACCCTGATGGACGACGGCCGGGTCTTCGGCATTCAGGCCGCCGGCCTCGGCGCCCGCGACACGCTCCGGTTCGAGGCCGCCATGCCGCTCTACGGCCACGAGATGGACGAGACCGTCAACCCCTACGCCGCGGGCCTCGGCTGGGCCGTGAAGCTCGGCAAGGGAGACTTCGTCGGCCGGGAGGCGCTCCGGAAGTTCAAGGCCGACCCCGGCAAGACTCGCGTCGGCCTGGCCCTCGAAGGCAAGCGGATCGCCCGGCAGGGGGCGACCGTCAAGCGCGACGGCCAGGCCGTCGGCGTCGTGACCTCCGGCACCTTCGCCCCGACCCTCGGCCGGAGTTTGGCGATGGCCCTCGTCCGGCCCGATGCCTCCGCGATCGACACGCCCCTGACCATCGACGTCCGCGGGCACGACGAGGCCGCGAAGGTCGTCAAGCTCCCCTTCTACCGTCGGGCCGCCTCCCAGGCCTGACCCGTCCCCCGGCTCACATCAGGACTCCATCATGGACCCGACGACCCTGAAGTACACGCCGACCCACGAGTGGGTCCACCTCGACGGCGAGATCGCCACGCTGGGGATCTCCAAGTTCGCGGTCGACCAGCTCACCGACCTGATCATGATCGACCTGCCCAAGGTCGGCGCCAGCCTGACCAAGGGGAAGCCGTTCGGCGAGGTCGAGAGCGTCAAGGCCGTCTCCGACCTCTACGCCCCGGTCGCCGGCGAGGTCGTCGAGGTCAACGACGCCGTCGCCAAGGACGTCCAGATCCTCGCCGAGGACCCGTACACCAAGGGATGGCTGGTCAAGGTCAAGGTGGCCGACGCCTCGCCCGTCGCCGCGCTCCTCGACCACGCCGCCTACCAGGCCAAGGTGGCCGACGAGGCCCACTGAGCTTCCGCCCCAACAGGCGTCGGGCAAGCTCCAAGGTGCCCGACGCCGATCGACCATCCCGTCGGACATTTCCCATCCCACCCGTTTCCGCCCCGTCGCGGGTGCCCGCCGGCCGCGAGGCCGCATCGGATCGAATCATGGCTTATATCGCAAATACGCCGGACGACGTGGGCGTGATGCTCG
>JAJYDH010000120.1 GCA_021777685.1 Planctomycetota bacterium
TCTGTCATTCCCAGTCAACGCCCAAACATACCCAGATCCCGGCAAATGAGGTAACCAAAGACGGTAACCGCTACCAAGATCCCGCCGATCAATTGACTTCGAGGGATGCGATATCCGTGATAAATATGCCATAGGTCGTCCTCCCGAGTCAAAGCCGCCTGCCGTTCGACGCTTTGGCGTCTGAACCGACGACCTTGCAAGAGAAAACGGAGGTTTCGCCCCAAGTAGAAGACGAGCACCACCATCCCAATCGTGAGGCCAAACCAGTCGAGTTTCATCAAAGCGAATGCTCTTCTCCGCCGCCTAACGCCAAAGCTCAGCGGACCGGCCCGCCGAGTCGAGCTTGATGATACCGCAGGCGCCGCGGCGGTGCGGGGTCCGCTGATGCGCGAGGTCAGGCGTCAGCCTCCCTTGCCGTGGAGACGCGCCCGTAGAACTCCCGCGGCGCCTCATGGGGCAGGTCGAGACCCGACGGCCACGGCGACTCGGACAACTCCAGCGTTCGGTCAAACTCGTAGGGGTGGGGCACGACATCCTGAACCCCGGTCACTCGGCCCTCGGTGAGGACGTAATCGATCATCTTGACCCGGTTGCCGTCGCCGAGGATAAACGCTGCGGCCAGCCGCCCGCGCTCCGGTGCCAAATAGATGAGCTTCAGCCGCCCGCCCCTGGACACCTCCCACTTGCACGGGACGACCGCATAGATCGTCTGTCCGTAGGCGTAGGTCAGCTCGCCGGTCCCGCCCTCATTGAAGCACAGGAACCGAAGGCTGGAGTAGTTGTCGGGGGTCGCCCGCCAGGAGCCGGCCGCCACCAACGTCAGTCTGTCGCGAGCGGCTGTCGCCATACCGAAACCCTCCACCGCCTACCCACGAGCACACGCCCGAAAGAGCGGCTTGCATCATGCCTATCGTGGCTTAAATCGTCCATGAGCCTATCGCCCGCCCCGCGCGTCGGCAAGCGGATGGACGACGCATGTATCCGGGTGCCTCACTCGATTTTGGGATCACGACGCCCCTCGTTCCCACGCGGAGCGTGGGAACGAGGATCTACGCTCCCGGCGATGTCCAAATTTGAGAGGGGCACCCCATGTATCCTGAACTGCTCGATGCACTCGATATCCGACCGTTGACAGCCGCACCCCGACCGGGGACAGTCTCCCCAGGCATCCGGTCGATCACCCTATTCTCTCGCCACCCAGAATTCCCATGACCACCGACCCCCGCTCGACCCCGGACCACCTCGCTCCGATGCCCGTCGACCTCGGGCAGGGGATCGGCATCGTGGGGGCGGGGTTCATCGTCCGCGATTGCCATCTGGTCGCCTATGCCGACGCCGGGTTCAAGGTCGTCGGCATCACCTCGCGGACGGGGGCGGGGGCCCGCGGGGTCGCGGCGTTGCGGGGGGTCCCGAAGGTCTTTGATTCGGTCGAAGCGATGCTGGACGACCCGGCGGTCTCGGTCGTCGACGTGGCCGTTCCCCCGCTCGAACAGCCGGGGGTGATCCGGCGCATCCTGGCCCATCCTCGGCGGATCAAGGGGATACTGGCCCAGAAGCCGCTGGCGATGACGCCGGAGGAGGGCAGGGGGCTGGTCGAGGTCTGCGAAGGGGCCGGCGTCCGGTTGCAGGTCAACCAGAACATGCGGTATGACCACTCGGTCCGCGCGCTCAAGGGGCTGCTCGACCGGGGGGACCTCGGCGAGGTCGTCCTGGCGACGATCGAGATGCGGGCGATCCCGCACTGGATGCCGTGGGCGGAGGGCGGACGGTCGCTCTCGACCTATATCATGAGCATCCACCACCTCGACACCTTCCGCTACTGGCTGGGCGACCCGATCCGCGTGCTGGCCAGCACCCGCCCCGACCCCCGGACGCGGTTCGCCCACGAGGACGGCGTGAACCTGACCATCCTCGAATATGCGAGCGGCGCGAGGGCGTCGTCTTGGGACGACGTCTGGTCGGGGCCGAGTCGCGAGGGAGCCGGCTCCGAGTCCTTCGTCCGCTGGCGGGTCGAGGGGACGAAGGGGCTGGCGCTCGGCTCGATCGGCTGGCCCTCCTGGCCCGAGCGGGTCCCCAGCACGATCGATTATTCGACGATCCTGGACGAAGGGCACTGGCACCGCCCCCGGTGGGTCCAGTCGTGGTTCCCCGACGCCTTCGCCGGGACGATGGCCGGGTTGCTCCGGGCGATCGAATCCGGCTCCGAGCCGGACATCTCGGGCCGCGACCACCTCAAGACCCTCGCGCTCTGCGAGGCCGTGCTGGTCGCGGGCCGGGAGCACCGGGTGGTGACGTTCGAGGGGGCGTAAGTTTTGTAGGGTGGGCACCGCCCACCGGCCTTTCGTCAAAGCGTGGTGGGCGGTGCCCACCCTACAAGAGGCTGGTCGCGGGCCGGGAGCACCGGGCGGTGACGTTCGAGGGGGCGTAGGCCGCTCGGTCGCGCTCAGAACCGGATCAGGATGTCGGTCAGGTGGGTGATCTCCTCGACGGGGGAGGCCCGCCACTCGCCGTCGAGCCAGCAGTCGACGGTCACGTCGTGGCCCCGGAGGATGTCGGCGATCTCGCGGGCGTAGCCGGGGAAGACCTCCAGGACGACGAACTTCGCGACCCCGCTCATGAGGAAGTCGATCGAGCCTCGGAGGACCTCGGGCTCGTGCCCCTCGACGTCGATCTTGATGAGCTTGATCGGCCCCTCGACCCCCCGCTCGCGGAGGTCCTCGGCGAGGTTCACGCAGGGGACGACCTCGGCGGCGTCGGCGTCGGGGCCGTCGAGGTGGCGGACCTTGTGGAGCGTGCTCTCGGCGCCCGGGACGAGCACGACCGACCCCTTCGCCTCGGAGACCGCCGCGCGGGCGGCGACGACCGAGAGGCCCTGCTCGCGGGCGAGGGCGACGTTCTGTTCGAGCATCGCGAAGTTGGCCCGCTCGGGCTCGTAGGCGTAGACCCGCCCTCGACGCCCGCACCGGGCGGCCATCATCAGCGAGAAATAGCCGATGTTGGCGCCGACGTCGATGCAGGTATCCCCGTCCTCGACCGTCTCGCGGATCAGGTCGGCGATGTGCTGCTCGTGCCCGACGAGGCAGCCGAAGAAGTGGGGGTCGGGCGGCAGATAGAAGTCGCAGCCGGTGGCAAGCTGGGCGATCTGGCCCCGGGGGAACAGCCAGTGGTTCATCCGGGACAGGGTGCGCATCCCACGCTTCCGGGTCAGTCGGAGCGACGACCGGTAGAAGGAATGGAGCATCTCGGGGCGGGGCAGGCTGCTCGTCGTCACCATGGGAGATCCTCGCGTCGGCGTCCCGCTCGGCCCGGGACCTTCATGGAGCTTCGGAGGCAAATCAATGACGAGTTAAGTCTCGATGATCCGGCCTCTCCCCGACATTTCGAAATCCTTCGGGGCGGGGCGACAGGCGAAAATCCCGCCGGGCCCCTTCCCGACCCTCGATCGGGCTCAAGTCGCCTTCCGATTTTGCCGATCCTGGCGATAATGACGGCCGCTCCGCGGGCCGAGCGACGCCCCGCGCCTCGTTCAAGGAAGGACGAACCGACATGCCTCGCCAAGCCAAGGACAAGGTCAAGGACCGCGCCCCGGTCGACGCGTTCGGGACATCTCGGCTGAGCTACCCGGGCACGATGATGATGCTCGGCGTCGCCTGCCTGTTCCCGGTCGCCCTGATGGTCTTCAACCCCACGCTCATGTTCGAGCGGGGGTGGGAGCAGTACGTCGGCACCACCATCTATTTCTGGGCGGTGATCGCCCTGGGACGCGAGCTGGTCCGGCTCTGGCGGAACGAGTCGAGCTTCGCCGAGGCGTCGGGATGGCTCGGCGCCAAGGGGGAGGGGCTGACGAGGCCGGGCGCGATCTCGGAGGGGGATTATCGGGTCCTGCCGGGGCGGATTCGCCAGCTCTCGGCGTTCGCCGCCGAGAGCAAGTCGACGTCGGTCTCGCAGCTCATGGAGATCAACCGCGAGGGGTCGGGGCTCGACCAGGAGCAGGCGGCCGGGCGGTTCACCTTGCCGAGGTACATCCTCTACCTCCTGCCGGTGATCGGCTTCATCGGCACGGTCGAGGGGATCTCCAAGGCCCTCATGAACATCAGCCTGGTCCTGCCGATGGTCAAGGACCTGGACGGGTTCATGAACAACCTGACGAGCGTGACCTCGGCCTTGCAGGTCGCCTTCGACAGCACGCTGCTGGCCCTGTTCCTGAGCGCCGCGCTGATGCTGGTGCAGACGCTGGTCTACAAGCGGTCGGAAGACCTCCTGGGCCGGGTCGACCGCTGGGTGGTCGAGAAGATCCTGCCCCGGGTCGGCTCGGAGAGCGAGCACCCGCTGGCCGCCGGGGTCTCCGAGGCGCTCGCCCCGCACCTGGAGGCGATGAGGCGCGACCTGGTGGCCGCCCTGGAGCCGGCGACCCGGTCGCTCCAGGAGCTTTGCGCCCGGATGGGCGACGGCCTCGGCCCGCACGTCGAGCGGTTCGCCGCGTCGGTCGACCGCCTGCCGGTGGCCCTCTCCGGCCTCCACGAGGGGGCCCAGGCGATCAACCGCGTGGGCGGCGACCTGGCGAGACTCGGCGCGCTCGACGACGGCGTCCGCCGAGGGGTCGGCATCCTCGGCCGGATCGAGGTCGCCATGACCAACGTCGAGCCGACCGCGCAGCCGCTCGAGGAGATCAAGCAGGGGCTCGACCGCGCGACCCAGGCGATCGAGGGGCTTTCCCAGTCCTGGGCGTCCTCCTTCGAGCGCTCCAGCCGGGCCAGCCAGGAGCAGCTCGCCAAGACGATGCACAGCCTCAAGGACGCCCTCGACCTGCTCAACGTCAGCATGGAGCAGGGCAACGCCCTCTATCGGAGCATCGTCAAGCGGACGTTCAGCACGTACCCGGTCGTCTCACAGGACCAGGACGCGGCGTGACGACCGAACCTTATCTTCCGGAGGCCCATCCTGTAGGCTGGAAGGGGCGGGGAATTCTCAAGGCCCCGTATTGATCGAACCCGGAACGGGACCCGGCCATGACGACGATGAATCTGGAATACGCCCAGGCCCATCTTCAAGAGGTCATCGCCGGGTTAAATCCCGGCGAGCCTCTGGTCCTCACCAAAGACGGCGAACCGGTGGCCACCCTGACCCGCAACCCGCCCAAGAGCTGGCCATGCAAGGCGGGAAGCGCCAGGACGGAAGGCTACTGGATGGCACCCGATTTCGACGCCCCACTGGAGGAGTTCCGGGAGTACATGGAGTGATCGAATCGCTCCTCGACACCCACACGACGATCTGGTTCTTCCAGGATGATCCGCGGCTCAGCCCCTCGGCAAAGTCGTTGATCGAAGATCCGGCCAATCGAAAGTTGATCAGCATCGCCACTTGCTGGGAGATCGCCATCAAGGTCGGACTTGGCAAGTTGAATCTGGGCGAGCCGACTCGCTCCTACCTCGAGCGGGCCATCTCCGGGACCAACTTCGAAATGCTCCCGATCTCCCTGGAGCATGCCACGGCCGTCGAAGGGCTCCCCCAGCACCACAAGGACCCCTTCGACCGGCTCCTGATCGCCCAGGCGATTGTGGAAGGCATCCCGATCGTCGGCGCCGATCAGGCCTTCGATGACTACCCGATCCGCCGGCTCTGGTAGGTTGTCGGTCGAGATGTTCAACAGGAGCAGCCCATGACCACCATCACGATCGAGGAAGCCCAGGCCAACCTTCCCGAACTCATCGGCGGCCTGGCCAGGGGCGAGGAGTTGGTCATCACCCTGGGCGAACAGGTGGTCGCCCGGCTCGTCGGCGAGCGGCCCGAACCTCGGCCCCGCCGGGTCGCCGGCTTCGCCAAGGGGATGCTGGCGATCGCGTCCGATGATGACGACCATCTGAAAGACTTCGCCGAGTACATGCCTTGACCCTCCTCCTGGATACGCACTCGCTGATCTGGTTTGTGCTGGCTTCCCCTCAGTTGACTGCATTCGCCCGCATCCTGATCGAGGACCCAGGCAACGAGATCATGGTCAGCCCGGCGTCGTTCTGGGAGATCGCCATCAAGGTCAGCAAGGGCAAGTTAGCCCTGAACCAGCCCTACGGCAATTTCGTCGATCTGTGCCGGAATCAGTACGGATTTCGCGGCCTGCCAATCGAGCCGGCTCACACAACCCGGCTGGCCGCGATGCCGTTCCCACCCGGCCACAAAGATCCCTTCGACCGGCTCCTGATCGCCCAGGCGATGGTCGAGGGCATCCCGATCATCGGCGGCGATAAGGCCTTCGACGACTACCCGGGTCCGCCGGCTCTGGTGAATCCGCTCACTTCCCGCCAGTCAGGATCTTCCCGTACCGCTCCATGTCGTCGTAGCGGTTCTGCCAGGTCGTGTACATGAACCCCATCACCCCCGGAACCCCCTTCGAGGCGGCGTCCCAGGTGGCGAAGTTGTCGTCGCCGTCGTAGTAGCCGGCGAGGATCTGCGGGTGCCCGCGCCTGGCGAAGAAGTCGAGGCTCGCCCTCGCCTTGCCGGCGTTCCAGTTGGCGATGATGACCGATCGGTCCAGGCCCTCCCACGAGCCGGCGAGGGTGCCGTTGACGAGGTAATAATCCTTCACGGCGTTATGCGTGGGGTCGAACATGTCGGACCAGACCACGACCTTCGCATCGGAGTTGATCTCCTTGAGGATGTTGGTGCAGCGGCGGGCGTTGTCGGCGAGCAACCGGCCGGGCGTCAGGTTTCGCGACCGGCAGGCCCGGCACCAGTTGGCCAGCCTCAGCTCGTCGTGCTGCATGAAGAACGTCGAGGGGTGGAGCAGGTCGTTCACCCGGCGGGCCTGGTCTCGGAGGAGGTCGTAGACCTTCGGCTCGCTCAGGCAGCAGGCGACCACCGAGCCGTGGACGAGCGCGGGGTGATACCAGCCGACCTTCAGGCGGTCGCCGTCCTCGATCCGCGAGCCGGCCGTCAGCCTCAGCGGGGCTCCCGGGTGGTTGAAGTCGTACTCGCCCTCGTAGGGGACCCGGCCGAGCTTCGGGTCGACGACCGGCTCGAAGTCGCGGCCCTCGATGTAAGTCGTCTTGCCGTCGTCGGACGTGACGGTCAGGGGGCAGCCGTCTCGCCTCAGGACGTTGACCAGCGATAGCTCCTCCAGCTCGACCTCGTCGACCCAGAGCGTGCCCGACTTTCCGCCCCAGAGGCCGACGTAGACGTTGACCTCGGCGTTGTCCCGGGTGTTGAAGGCGACCTCGACGCGCCTCCAGTCGCCGGTCGGCTCCAGGCCCCCTTCGTGGAAGGTCAGCGTCTTGCCATCGGCGCCGATGGCCAGCAGGCGGAAGGCCCCCGCCGGGGCGAGATCCCTCGTCCTCGCCCAGCAGGAGAGCCGGTAGCAGGCTCGCGGGCGGACCTTCACCTTCTGGATCAGCCGGGCGACGGGCGTCGAGCCGAGATCCTGCATCCGGCATGAGGTCGAACCGTGGTGGAAGACCTCGCGGTCGATCACCGTGGTCTTGCCGGGGCCGTCCTGGAAGCCGAAGCCGGCGAAAGATGCGCCTTTGGTCTCCTCCAGGTCGCCGTTCTTGAGCTTCGCGGAGGGCTCGGGGACGAGGGACGCCTCGCGCCCCCGGGCGACGAAGGGCGCCCCCTCGACCGGCATCCCCTCGGCGAGGTTGACGTCGTTGGAGAGCAGGCCGTTGCTGTAGCCGACCGGGAAGACGCCCGGGATGATCTCGACCTTCGCCCGGTCGGCCGCCGCCTTCACCCGCCTGACGTTGGCGAAGTACCGATCGGGCATCCGGCCCAGGAAGTTCATCTTGTAGTCGCTCAGGACCAGGCCGTTGTACCCGTCCCGGCCGGCCCGCTCGACCAGCCCGACGACCCGGTCGGCCTCCTTGTCGACCAGGAGGTTCGACATCACCCAGACCCACCGCCGGTCATACCGGTGGCGAGGCTCGTCGGCCAGGGCCGGGACCGGGACCGGGGCGAGCAGGGCGAGGGCGAGCAGGAGGAGGGCGCGTCGCATCGGGGGTCTCGCGGGCGAGGTCGGCGGGGAGAGGATCGCGGCCGGTCGGCCCGGCCGGTCGACGCCCGACTTTACCCCGCCCGGCCGGGCCGGGGAACGGGCCGCCCGCGAGGAATCGGCGGCGGCTCGCGGAGTCCGCGCATCGCGGCCCCCGAGTCGTCGGGCATCGACCAGTGTCGATCCCGGACACCTTTCTCCGGATCTTCACGAAAGGCACGACAAGACTTCACCGAGGCTCCTTACAATGCCTCACCTTAGATCGTTTGGCGGTCGATGAGACCCGTCGAGGCGCGGGCCCATCCTTCCCCCGAGGACGCATTGATCATGACTTCGCCCCGCTCGGGCCGCCGCGGCTTCACCCTGATCGAGCTTCTGGTGGTGATCGCGATCATCGCGGTGCTGATCGCGCTGCTCCTGCCCGCCGTCCAGGCGGCGCGCGAGGCCGCCCGGCGGACCCAGTGCGTCAACAACCTCAAGCAGATGGGCCTGGCGATGGCCAATTACGAGAGCGTCCTGAACGTCTTCCCGATGACGTCGATCCTCATCCCGTCGCCGACGGGGTCGCCCGGGTCGTTCTCGCTCGTCTCGTCGTGGAGCGCCTTCGCCAGGGCCACGCCGTTCATGGATCAGACCTCCGCCTACAACTCGATCAACTTCAACTACAGCTATCAGAAGGGGCCGAACAACACGATCACGCAGCTGCCGCTGAGCTTCCTGCTCTGCCCGAGCGACCCGGGGCTTCACATCGACGGCTCGACGATGGGCGGCACGGGCGACGCCACGACGAGCTACGGCACCGTCGACGGCGACTGGTACGTCTTCTCGGTGAACTGGGGCTCGACCAACACCCTGGGGCCGCAGAACCGCGCGATGTTCGGGCCGAACTACTCGCGATCGATCGCCCAGGTCACCGACGGGATGAGCAACACCTTCTCGATCGGCGAGGGGCTGATCGGCCACCTCCAGGCCCGCCATTGCAGCTCCAGCCCCGGCACGGCGCCCAGCGACGCCTCGGCCGGGTCGTGGACCCCGACCAACACGCCCCCCCCCGGCCCCGCCTCGCTCACCGCTCTGGCCACGCTCGTCTCCTCGTGCGCCACCGGGGCCCCGACGCCGATCGGCCACACCCGCTGGGCCAACGGCGGTGTGTACTACTCGGGCGTGACCACGGCCAACCCGCCCAACCAGCCGGTCGACTGGGACTGGGTCGACGAGAACGACGGCGGCCCGACCTACATGTCGCTCTCGCCCAGCAGCAAGCACCCCGGCGGCGTCAACATGCTGTTCGCCGACGGCAGCGTCCACTTCGTCAAGAACACCGTCAACGCCATGACCTTCCGCGCCCTGGGCACCGTCGGCGGCGGCGAGGTCGTCTCGTCCGACCAATATTAAGTTTCTCATCCCTCTCTCCCAAGTGGAACAGCGCTCATGAGTCAACCTCGAAGGAATTCTCGCCCCGGCTTCACCCTGATCGAGCTGCTGGTCGTCATCGCGATCATCGCGGTGCTGATCGCACTCCTGCTGCCGGCCGTCCAGGCGGCGCGCGAGGCCGCCCGCCGCGCCCAGTGCGTCAATAACCTCAAGCAGCTCGGCCTGGCGATGCACAACTACGAGAGCACCAACGGCGTCTTCCCGATGACCTCGGTCCTGGTCCCGGCGCCCTCCGGAGCCCCGGGGACCTTCTATTACTCGTCGTCCTGGAGCCCCTTCGCCCGGATGGCGCCGTTCCTGGAACAGGGTAGCTTCTACGGCTCGATCAACTTCGCGGGGACCTACGACGACCCGCCCAACACGACCGTCTCCATCACCCCGCTCTCGTTCCTGTTCTGCCCGAGCGACCCCGGCTCGCACATCAATGACAGCTCGCTGGGCGGGACCGGGTCGGCCACGACCAGCTACGGGACCTGCGACGGCGACTGGTACGTCTACTCGATCAACTGGGGCGGCACCAACACCATCGGCCCGCAGAACCGCACGCTGTTCGGCCCCAACTATTCGCGCCCGATCGCCTCGGTGACGGACGGCCTGAGCAACACGCTGGCGGCCTCCGAAGGGCTGATCGGCCACGCCCAGATGCGGAGCTGTCTGAGCACGCCCAGCGCACCCTCGGATGCCTCGGCCGGGACCTGGAGCCCGACCAACGTCCCGCTCCCCGGCCCGAACTCGGCCGCGGCGCTGTCCTCGCTGATCAACTCGTGCAGCGCCGCCACGGGGAAGATCAAGGCCGGCGGCCCGATCGGCCACACCCGCTGGTGCGACGGCGGCGTCTATTACTCGGGGTTCACCACCGCGATGCCCCCGAACCAGAAGGTCTCGACCGCCAGCCGGGCCACCGGCTCGGCCAACGCCGGCCAGACCGTGCCGATGGACTGGGACTCGGTCGACGAGAACGACGGCGGCCCGACCTACATGTCGCTCTCGGCCAGCAGCCGGCACTCCGGCGGGGTGAACGCCCTCTTCGCCGACGGCAGCGTCCACTTCTGCAAGGACACCATCAGCCCCGTCATCTGGCGGGCCCTCGGCTCCGTCGCCGGCGGCGAGGTCGTCTCGACCGACCAGTACTGAGCCGACCGGCTCTCCCCGCGAATCGCACCCTCCGGGGGGTCGCCCCGCCAACTGGCGGCGGACGGCCCCCCGGTCGGCGTTTTCGAATCCGGGTGAATCTTGCGAGAAATCCCGATTTTGCCGAAGATCCGGGCCGCGACGGGCCGATGGAAGACCGAGGCGGCCGGATCGGCCGGGCGGCGACCATCGATCCCCGGTCCTCATCGGCTCCGGCATGGTCGATGGACGAGGCGGGCGAATCCCGAGGTCGATCATCGGCCATCCGGCCGTCGACCACTCCGGACCCAAGAGGGAGGCCGAAGGACCATGCGACGGTCGAGACGGGGCGGACACTCGGGCATGGAATTCGGCGGGTCGGGCGAGGATTCGTTCGTCGCCGTGGTCGTGACCAAGCTCACCGGCGCCCTGCTGTTCATCCTCCTGCTGACGATGGTCATCATGGCGCTGCTGCCCAAGGCGATCGACCTGCCGTCGTCGGAGAAGTCCCCGGCGTCGGGGGCCTCGGCCCCGCTGGCGATCGCCACGCCGGACGACCTGCCCGAGGCGATCGCCGGCCGGCCTTACGTCCTCGCCCTGGCGGCGACCGGCGGCAAGGGGCCGGTCCGCTGGGCGGTCGACGGCAGGCTGCCCGAAGGGCTGACGGTCGACGCCGAGTCGGGGCTGCTCCGGGGGACGCCCGAGAAGGGGACGCCCGAGCCGGCCTCGCTGGTCCTCCGCGCCTCCGACGGTTCGGACCGGGTCGCCCGGGCGACCCGGCTGGTGGTCTACCAGCCCGACCGGCCGCTGACGGTCCCCTCGAAGTGGAAGCCCGCCCTGCCGCCGATCCCCTGGCGCGAGTGGCTCGACCAGGGGTTCGGGTTCCTCGTCCTGGCGCTGGTCCACGTGGTCGGCATGGGGGCGCTGGGGGCGCTGGAACGCCGGGCGGTCGCCGACGGAGTCGCCGACGAGGGGCCGGACGGGGGATCGTCGACGAGCCGGCGATTCTTCCTCTACCGGGCCACGCTCCGCCTGGCCACGGCCGGATCGGCGGTCGCGCTGGCGGCCTGGCTCGCCGGGGCCCGCGCCTGAGGCCCGGCAGGCATCGAAACATTGCTGTCATCGACTTCTGCGGCGACATCACGGACGAGTGATCCTCGATGAGAAGCCGTCCCGCGAGCGGCCGGGCCCATCCATGCGCGGTCCGGTGCGTCACGCGACCGAGGCCGGGACGCGTCGAGGATTTTTCCCGGCTCCGACAATCGTTCGACCCCCAGGTTGACCTGCCCTTCATATTTCTTAATGGAAAATCGCCCGCTCCCGACGAAAAATCGGGACGCCGGCCGACCTCTCAACGCTCATTTCGCCTATCATCACGTTTAATGCGTCGCCTCGACGCCCGGCCAGGCCCTCCGACGCCCGTCGGGCGAGGAATCCGGCCCCGGCCGACAACGGAAGGAGCGAACCATGCTGACACGAATTCGCCTCGCGGCGAGCCTCGCACTCTTCGCGACCCTCGCGGCGGCCCCGCTGGCCCTGGCCCAGAATGACCCGAACGCGCCGGCCAACCAGGGCGGTCGCGGTGGCCGGGGTGGTGGCGCCCCCGGCGGCGGCGGGCCCGGCGGCGGCGGGCCGGGAGGCCCCGGCGGGTTCGGGGGGTTCGGGGGAGGTTTCGGCGGGTTCGGCGGGGTCGGCGGGCGGGGCGGCGGCGGCCCCTCGATGACCTCCGTCGAGACCTTGATTCAGAACCCGAGCGTCCAGGAGGATCTCGGCGTCGACGACAAGACCAAGGCGAAGATCAAGTCGATCGGCGAGGATGCCGCCAAGACCCGGACCAAGAGGCGTGACGCCGTCACCAAGATGGCCGCCGCCCAGGCCGCCGAGATGCAGGCCCAGCCGAATACCAAGGCGGCCGAGGCCCTCGCCGCCCAGGGAATCGTCGTCGACCCCAAGACCCTTAACGCCAACAATGGCGGTGGCCGGGGGAACCGGGGCGGTGGCGGCCCCGGCGGCGGCAATAATCAGCTCGAACGGCAGATGATGACCATGGCCATGGATGACCTCCAGACCAGGGTCGACGCCGCGTTCCTCAAGCTCCTCGACGCCAAGCAGAAGATCCGGATCAAGCAGATCGCCCTCCAGGTCGAAGGGGCCCGGGCCTTCACCCAGCCCAACCAGGATGTCGCCGACAAGCTCAGCATCACCGACGAGCAGTTCGCCCAGTTCCGCACCGTGACCAACGACCTGCGCCAGTCCCAGCGCGAAGCGATGCAGCAGCTATTCGCCTCCATCGTCCCCCCCGACAACGGCAACAACAACGGCGGAGGTAGGGGCGGCCGGGGCGGCTTCCCGAACATGGCGAATCTGGACGAGTCCACCCGCACCAAGTTCCAGGCCCAGATGCAGGATCTCCAGGCCAAGAATAGCAACCAGAGCCTCGCGGCCATCCTCCAGGTCTTGAGCAAGGCCCAGAAGTCGACCTATGCCCGGATGACCGGCGAACCCTTCGACGTGGCCTCGATCAAGCCGCTTCCCGGCCCCGGCGGGCCGGGCGGACCGGGCGGACCGGGCGGGCCCGGTAATGCGGCGACGGCCGGGACCGCCACGGGCGGGACGACCGGGGTGACCGATGGGACGACCACGTCCGCCACTTCGGGCACGTCCGCGACGACCAAAGCCGCGACCGCGACCCCCAAGACGGCGCCCCGGACACCGAGCCTTCGCGACCGGCGGGGCAGTAACTGACCGGAGGACTGGCCGGGGGTCGGGCCGGAGGGTCTGACCTTCCCCGACTCGCGGCTCTATCGTATAAGGACGGGGGTCGGGGGCCATCGACGGCCTCCGGCCCCCGTCCGGCGTTTCACGCGGTCGGATGAGTCACCCCTTCCGGCATCGAGGAGGCCGTCCCATGCGTCACGGAGCGACGTTCGCCCTGGTCCCGCTCTGCCTCGGGATCGCCCTGATCCCGAGCCCGGCCCTGGCCGGCCCCT